>JARLFW010000081.1 GCA_031296345.1 Nitrosotalea sp.
ACCAAAAGGAAAGGTAACAACTTATTCCTAACTTGCAAAAGCAGTGGGTCTAAAAAATGGACAACGAACTATTGGAAGAATAATGAACAAAAATCCCTTTCCAGTAATTGTTCCATGTCATAGAGTAATTTTGTCTAATGGTAAAATTGGGGGTTATGCATGGGGTGAGAAGATTAAAACTAACATGTTATCTAAGGAAGGAATTGAAATAAAGAAAGGAAAAATTCTAGATTCCAATAAAATCTATAGGTTTTGAATCTATTTCTTGATACGAACTTCTTCTATAAGGCTACGAAGGTGAGCCAAGTTTCTTACCTGATTTCCACCGACTTGTTTGTAAAGTTTCCAATAGCTTGGATTTGTAATTTCTTTTCTTGATTTTGAAACTTTAAGTTGGTGTCTCATTGCTCTTATTCTCTTGACATAGACTTCCTTCTTTCCTACTCTTGATCCTTTTCTTCCCTTCTTGGAACCTTGCTTAGTTCCACGTTTACGTCTTTGAGATTTCTTGAAATGAGCTCTTCCTTTTGAAGTACCTGTAATTGATCTTATTTGGATTGTTCCTGCAGTTATCAAACTTCTAATGTTATCACGAGTGATTGCATCTGTAACATCGTCTAGATATTCTGGATCAAATCTTACTCTACCAGCTCCTACTCCAAGAATTCTGGAGACGAGTAGTCTTTTTGATTTAAGATTTACTACCACTCGCTGACACCCTTGCGTTGAATACTTTAAAGTTCTTCTCTATTGCTTTTGTAATTATTTCAGTTCTTTTCTTTTTTCCTACTCCATGAGCAAATCTAACTCCATCTTTCTTTGGATCAAGTCTCTCCAAATCTTTTAAGTTGAAAACTAAATTATCAGTAAATCCTGAGGGGTGTAATCCTCTTGCTATTTTTGGTCCGCCATATCCGACTCGTACTAAAACTGGCCATCCTTTCTTCTGTTTTCTTTGATGGTTGTCCATGCCTTTTGGCTTTCTCCATGTCTCTGCAAGTTTTGAATATCTCCAGCTCTCTTGTCTGATAAAGGCTGGCCTATGCTCGGCTACCTTTTTTCTAAGTTCAAGAGCTTCTTTATTGATCGGCATGTACACGATTCTGACTAAATTTTACAATAAATACGTTTCTTGTTTCATCATTTATGATCCGAAGAGATAATAAGGAATTTCATAAGGAATCGTCTTACCCGATGATAGAGGATTTGGAACCTACGATCACGCGTCATGTTGTATCTCAATTGGAACAAATGGGAATTAGGCCTGTGAAGATACAGCGAAATTTACCAGTCAAGACCTTGATTGATCTAATTGAAGAAAAGAATGAAGGAATTCTTATTGCAAATGGGGCTATAGCAGTAAAAACTGGCAAATATACTGGAAGGTCTCCCGATGATCGTTTTATAGTAGATGATGAACAAACTCACAATACTGTTGATTGGGGTAAAATCAATCACCCATTCCCAGAAGATAAATTCGATAAAATATTTGAAAAGATAAAAAAATACATCGATGACAAAGATATTTTCATCTTTGATGGATTTGTAGGAGCAGACCACGATCATAGATTGGCAATTAGAATCATAACTGATCATCCATGGCAGAGTCTGTTTGTAAGACAACTCTTCATTAGACCAACTGTATCAGAACTTGAAGCGCATAAACCGGAGTATACAGTTATTGCATTAAATGATTTCAAGGCAACTCCTGAAATAGATGGCACAAGAAGTGATGCATTCATTCTTCTTAATTATACAAAGAAAGTTGTTTTAATTGGAGCTACATCATATGCTGGAGAAATTAAGAAAGCTATGTTTTCAGTAATGAATTACATTTTACCATCACGCGGTGTATTTCCAATGCACTGTTCTGCTAACATTGGAAAGAATGGTGATACAGCTTTATTCTTTGGTCTTTCAGGTACTGGAAAGACTACACTATCTGCAGATTCAAATCGTAATCTAATAGGTGATGATGAACATGGTTGGTCCGATAAAGGAGTTTTTAATTTTGAAGGTGGATGCTATGCAAAGTGCATAAACCTCAACAAAGAAGCTGAGCCACAAATCTGGGACGCAATAAGATCTGGAGCAGTTCTAGAAAATGTTGTAGTTGACAAAAGTACCATGATGCCAAATTTTCATGATGGAAGTATTACAGAAAATACCAGAGCGGCTTACCCACTTGATTATATTCCTGGCTCAGTAATACCAAGTCTTGGCGGAAATCCACAAGTCATAGTATTTCTCACTGCAGACGCATTTGGCGTATTGCCGCCTGTAGCTAGACTGACAAAAGAAGGAGCCATGTATCATTTTATGTCTGGATATACAAGTAAACTTGCAGGTACGGAAAGAGGAATTACTGAACCAAAAGCAACCTTCTCAGAATGCTTTGGCGCTCCTTTTATGTCAAGACACGCATCAGTTTATGCAAAATTACTTGGTGAAAAAATTACAAAACACAAGACAATTGTTTATTTGATAAATACTGGTTGGTCAGGTGGGCCATATGGAATTGGAAAGAGAATGAATATTCATTATACTAGAAGTATGGTTACCGCAGCACTCTCTGGGAAGTTAGATGAGGTAGATTATAGACATGATTCGGTCTTCAACTTGGATGTTCCAACTACATGTCCAGATGTTCCATCTGATGTGTTGAATCCAAGAAATACTTGGTCTGACAAAGATGCCTATGATGTCTCTGCAAAGAAACTAGCACAAATGTTTGTAGATAACTTTAAAAAATTTGGTAATGTTTCTTCAGAAATAGAATCTGCTGGACCGCACACCTAATTCTATCTACGTCTTACTGTTACTCCAACTATGACTGCAATAATTAGAATTGAGGAAATTATTATTACTTGTTTAACTTTAATGTGTAGAAGATCTTCAAAATCTATATTTTCTGAAACCTGATTTATCATCAATGTTTGATATGCATGATCAGTTTGATTTCCTACCTTAATGTCTGCTTGAATCCAATACTCGCCTATACTATGAACAGATAAAGTTCTAATATTGTTTGGAGTGATTGCAGTTGTTTTTACGTCATGTGAACCAGATCTGATTAGAGAAATCTTTGCATATGACCATTTTTCAGGATAATCTATTGAAAAATTAATCTGTCCATTTTTTTGATTTACCTCTAATGTTCCCTTTGTTAAATGAATGAGAACAGGGATTCGATACAAAGTTTTTGAATCATCAACAATTATGAATCCATCGTAATTGCCTGTCTTTTTTGTGTTATCTGTAATCTGAGCATTTATTGTATTGTTATTTACAGCATAGTTGAAAGCAAGACTTGATTCACTAGATGAAAATCGTACTTTTAATTTTGGAATGGCTGAATCATTAATTGAACGTAATTTCAACGTCTTAGTTTCGTTAGGATGGTCATAAGATAGATTGAAAACTAAACTATGGGGCATAATTATCAGATTTGCAGATTCTGCTCTTGTGACGTTTAATCTTCCACTGCCAGCTACTTCGATTGGAAGTGTATTACCATAAGCATCTGTAACAGGATCAGTTGTTGTTATTATGAGGGATGCTATGGATGATGGATCTAAATTAGGATATTTTTGTAATAATATAGCAACAGCACCAGTAACATGTGGAGCAGCTATACTAGTTCCACTTGTTACATTGTATTTTCCACCAAGTGTTGTAGTATTTACAAAAACTCCTGGGGCAACAAGATCAGGCTTTACATAAAAAACTGAAACTGGTCCGCGTGAACTAAAGGGTGCTACGAAATCTGGATGATAAAATATGTTAAAGCGGCCTACGATATTATTATTTAATATTGATTTTAATTCAAGCCCATCTTCCCCTGATATGGAAATAACTGGAATTCTTGGATGATAATCTCTAGTAGAATTAGGTCCTATGAGTTCACCAAAAAAAATTCCATTTTTATTGTTGAATACTACTAATCCTATTGCACCACGATCT
>JARLFW010000082.1 GCA_031296345.1 Nitrosotalea sp.
CGAAGATGTCATATTACAAGCAGGTAAGATACTATCTTCTTTAGAACGACATGATGAAGCCATAGGAATCTATGATTTGGGATTAAAATCAAATCCAAATAATGTCAGCGCATTATATTATAAATCCAAGAGTATGTTAAAACAAGGAAATGAAAAAGACATACCAAAACTCCTCAATCACATACTTTCTTTAGATGACAGGTACATAGAACTTCTCAAAAATGAAATAGATTTTACAAAATACATAAAACCCATCTTTAATATATAAAAAGTAATAATCTAATTAAAATTCATACTAAATTGTTTACTTCGTACATACAAGTTACTATATGACATATTCTTCTCAGTATTATTTATGGGAGAAAGGTTCCTACGAATACTAGTAGCTGAAGACTACAAGGAATTAGCAGATGCATACAAAATGGCATTAGAGGAAAGAGGTCACGTAGTGATGACTACAAGAGACGGCATAGAATGCATACAGACCTATAAAGAATTTGTAAAATATGGAAATAGTGGGAAGGCGGCCGATAAATTATATTTTGACACAGTCATACTTGATCACTTTATGCCAGGAATGGACGGAATTGACGTGGCAAAAGAGATACAGGAAATAAATCCAAAACAACGAATAGTTTTCATAACAGGTGGGGGCAAAGAGGTTCTAAGAAAACTCAGAGGGATTAAAGAAAATGTGGAGTTTATGAATAAACCGTTTACCTTGCAGGCCCTTATTACACAAATCGAGAGTTGGCCACTACACATGTGGCGTATGAGAGCTAAACTAGGATTCAAGGAGTGGGACGGATACGAGGGAACTTCAGTGGCAGTAGGGCCAAGCAGGGCATAAGTAGATACCCCATATAGAAAATAGAAGGAATTGTTTGTTTGTTTCATACAAATAAGGACATACAAATATGATTCTACAGACATTAATCAAGTGACACATTCTATGACAAATGATGAGCGACATATCATATTAAGATGATGAAGATGGACAATCATAAAACAAGTACAAGTTTGAGAATAGGCATATCCATTGCAATGATCATAATAATGCTAGGTCTTGCCATATTCCTCAACATATTCACAACATACACTATTACAAACCAAATGAAAGTTTTATCAGATTTGAACATTCCAATAACACAGGGAATATCGCGTATATACACAATCCAACAAATGCAATACCAAAGTTTTGATAATACTATGCCATACCAGAAAATTGCCAATTCTGAGAATTATAAATTTTCAAAGAACCAATTTGAATCATATAATAATCAATTTGATTACCAGGTTAAAAAAATAAATGAGTTGACAAATAGCTTTCTAAATTATGGACTTGACGATGATACTAACAAAGATCTTTCTTCAATAATTACAAATCTGAATGAAATCCAATCAATTCACACACAATATGTTCAAAAAGCAACTCAAATTTTCCAATCTCAGGGCAAAAACAATGTTAAAGATTTGAGTATGATGCAGACAGGGTTAGAAATCAATCAGAATCAGATAAACCTAAAGATATCAATGCTAGACGACGATGTTCAAAAGCTCACAAATACATTGGAGACTAAAGCAGATGAGAGCAAACAGAAATCAGTGACATTACAAGCCGTGATTATCATCTCAGCAGGAATCATCTCACTAGCTTTAGGCTACTTTTTGAATCTAATCAACAAGGACCTTGTACAAGAGGTAATTAGAAAAACAAAATCCCTTCAGAAAGCAAATAGAAAACTAGAAAGAACAAACATCTTAAAAGATGATTTTATCAATATCGCCTCACACGAATTAAAGAGCCCACTTCATCCAATATACGGTTTTGTAGAACTTGCACAAAATGGAGACATGGCAATGGGAGAAGCTCTTGAAGGGATATCAAAACAGGCACGACAATTAGAAGAAGTTGCCAATAGAATTTTGGACATAGGTAGAATAGATAACGGCATACTCCAATTATCATATGAAAAATTTAATCTGAGTGATCTGTTGTCAGAGATAGTATCATCGTATAGAACAAATGAAAAAATACAGATTAAAACAAATTTTGAAAAAGGAATCGAAGTGGAAGCAGATAGAGTAAGAATGGGTCAGGTGATTCGTAATTTAATCAATAACGCACTAAAATTTACAGAGGAGGGAGGCATACATGTCATCATCCTACATGATTTAGAAAAAAACTCGGTTGAAGTTACTGTAAGTGATAGTGGATCTGGAATTCATCCAGACATATTACCTAATTTATTTAATAAATTTGCTACAAGAGGACCCAAAACAGAATCATGGAAAGGTAACGGATTGGGATTATACTTGTGCAGAGGAATAATAAATGCACATGGAGGTCATATTATCGCGTATAACAATAAAGAGTCTGGTGCTACCATCAAGTTTACTATTCCAATTATGAGACATCTAAATGCTAAAGAATTGCATCAAAAAATTATGAACTGAGTACGTTCAGATTGAACACACTAGTGTTAATCATACAAATCAAATAAAACAGCATATATGGGTTTACACATACTAGCAGCTGAAGACAATCAGTTTGCAGGATTACAATATAAGAAAATCTTTGAAAAACACCAACATGATATCATCATAGCAAGAGATGGTGAAGAATGCGTAGAATTATACAAAAAGAAACTAGAACAAACTCATGATGGAAACAATCCATTTGACGTAGTTTTGCTTGATTTTGTAATGCCCAAGAAAAATGGTGTTAGAGTGGCAAAAGACATCTTAGAATTAAGACCCAATCAGAAGATAATTTTTGTTTCAGCCTTTGGAAACGGTGTTTTAGACGACGCCACTGCCATTCTCAAAGACTCTGTAGAGATAATCCAAAAACCCTTTTCTTTGGAGTTTTTGGTCAAAAAGCTCGAAAATGGCTATGCGCTAAAAAACGTGCATTAGAATCACGATTATTCCATTTTGGACGTAATTATTTGAAAAAATTGCAGAGTGACTTATCTATAGAAAATCAATAATACCCATAATTGAGTGACTCCATAATACTAAGTCTCCCACATGCAATGATCCAAAGCATTAGCGATGTATGTAAAAAGGAAGGGTGTACTAGACA
>JARLFW010000083.1 GCA_031296345.1 Nitrosotalea sp.
ATGTAGAACCATCACTTGTTGTTGCACTCACTCTTACAGTATAGCTGTTACCATAAACAACTGCTGCATTTAGAATACCTTTTTGCTCCAATGTCTGACTAGGACCAATGCTTGTCATGTTCTGTGAAAGATTATACGTTACACCGTTAATGTCAACAGACAAGTTTGTTTGAATGAAAGGTTTGTTTCCGGTATTTTGTAAAACAATGTCATACCAAGTTAAAGTTCCAGACTGTATTGTAGAAAGCGTTGCCGTGTTTATTGTATACTCTGCATTTGACGAGAGTATGCTGTTTGATGTATTCATATAATTATAGACGATACCGGACATTCCTACTGCTATGATTACCAGCAAAGAAATTGTATATGCAGAATGTACACCGCGCCTTTTCACACATGTAAAACAAATCAAGTTTTAAAGGCTCACATGTGCTTTTGTCTTTTTGGCTGACTCAGAAATATCGGATCGTTTCGAATCAACTTGCCAATATTATCATACAAGCATACATGGTAAAGCACCTGTCCATGAGATTCTGATATCTTCTTGACACGTATAGTATGAGTTTGTGTTTCAAATTTATCTCCGACATGAAGATTTCCAATCTTTTCTGCCAAATCAATTTCTGAGATTCCAATGATACCAGACATCTCTTGGAAATATTTGTAATACTTGTTCTTAAGCTGCATTTGTGTTCAATGGCGATGTGCCAAACATGTCAAGCTCTTCTTTTGATGGAGTAATGGAACAACGAATCCTGTAATCGCGTGTCAAGATCAAGGCATCTCCTGGAACAAATGTCTGAATCATGTCTTTTTCCTGTGGAGACAACTGCAATGATTTTGCAAGTTCTTCAGCCGCAATCTCGTTGTTTCGTAGTATTATTTTCGTCTCACTGTTATCAAAGAATGCACGCCCAGCTTCTGTCTTTGTTACGTCTTCCACCCTTTGTGAAATAAACATGAAAATTACGTTCTTTTTCCTGCCCATGCGTGCAAGCAAGTCTACGAATTTTGAGGCACTGGCAAACCTGAAGATGAGATGCCCTTCATCAATTACAAGTATTTTTGGAATCTCTACTGGTGCTGCCTCTATCTTTTTCCATAATTTAGCCAGTGCAAGGAAGCTTATCTTTGCTACAGAATCTTCAGCATAGGTTCCTTTTAATGATATGATAGTACGGTCAGATATTGCAGGTTGACCCTTGAATAAAGTTGCCATTGGACCAGTAACAAGATTTACCAGATATTTTTTCTCTTCATCTGAGAGTTTTTCATAAAACTCATCAAGGCTTTTTATTCCGTCACACTTTGCCAAAAATGAATTTGCAACAAGTGTCGGGGCTTGGGCAATCTCGCACAAAACATTTACCGCATCACTTGGTTTTTCAAACATCTTGAATGGATCAAAGCCGAGTTCCTGCTCTCCTGTGATTCTTATTGGTTCCACATCAAGATACTTGGCAATATTTTCATACTCACCCTGTGGGTCAACAACAAAGATGAATGCATCAGGATACTTGTCCATCAGTCTCTTCATCATTAGTTTGGCAGTAACAGACTTGCCTGCACCCGAGCCTGCTAAAATCAGTATGTTATAGTTTGCACGCATTGTATAGTTGAAGATGACAGGTGCACCAGTGCTATAGTTTACACCTATGGTGATTCCGTTTGGAACCTCCAACATGTCCGCACTTACAAATGGATAAAAAACTGCACAAGAGCCAAGCTCGACGTAGAGTTTTTTTCCCCATCCGGTCAACATTTTAGCCTGGTTTGCAGATGTGTTGTCAAAACTTGAGAGAGATATCCTGGTTTGTTTTACAAATCTTTTTGATTTTTCCTTTAATGATTTTAGATCGTCAGCTTGGACTATCACATTAGCAGTAACTGTGAACAGTTTTGTACTATTTTTTTCAAGTGCAGATACGGCCTCAAGTGCCATCTGGATCTGATGCATCATCTTTGGATTGGTGCTTTGTGTGGCTTGCATAAGGTGAATCTTTTTTCTCAATTTTGACACTGCCTTGTCTTGCTCTATAGGAGCAAAATTGAGCATTATTGCATCAGATACAGGAAGCAGGGAGTGAATCCATGCCGGTGAGAGCATGGATGAGAGAGAATACAGCGTAAAGCATTTGGCTAACTTGCCATTCTCAAGTATTACATGTTTTAGAAATTCATTTTTTACAGAAAATTGTTGAACATTTGTTGCAAGAAAATAATCAAAACCCTGTCTTTCAAGTACCCAATCCAAGGGTTCTGTACTTGACATAAAAGTTCTCAAGATTTGGAGATGTCTTATCTCATTTCCCATCTGTGCGTCTAACGGTTCTTTGATCATTGTGATGCGAAGTGGTTCTTGTATAGAAGTGAGCAATGAATAAAAATGTGATAGTACGGTTAGTTGCTTTTCATCAGAAAGCGTAAAGAAATTTGTTGGCTTTACTTCATAGTTATGTATTGTCTTGGTTCTTTGCACAGAATTTAGAGAACATTTCTTTTTAAGGTAATGAGAATCAAGAGTTGGCTAATTTTTTACAGTGGGATAGAATTGATAGTATTGACGCAATATATTGAAAACATCTGATACCTCGTAAGCCTTTTTTTCAATGCATGCATCAAGTAATGTCATTCTTTTTTGAATGTCAGTTACAGGATCAATACCAAAAAGTTCTGCGACATATCCAAGCCTTTTGCTTTTCTTTACCAGTTCTTCTATATTATCGAGACCAAAGTCATTATTCTTCCTATCAAAATTAAACAAATCTGTTGTTTCTATTCCTGTATCCGTTGGATTAATTTCTGTCAGTGTTTTTATTCTTCGCATTGTTTTTCCATCTATACCTTTGAGCGTAGTTGAATGGATTGCAAACCAAAGCAACATTTGCTGTGAAAGTTTTATGTTGATTGGCTCTGCTGCAAGTCTTGTTAATGCTGATTTTATGTCAGAGCCATGAACAGAGCTGTTATGTGTGAATGCGGCCGTCCCATGAAGAAAATTAGAGGTCTTGGCAACCTCGATATCATATAGATCACTATCAATTTGTAGTGGAATTATGTTTTTTATTGGTTCATAAA
>JARLFW010000084.1 GCA_031296345.1 Nitrosotalea sp.
GGAATCTCTGTTTTACTGAGAGAACATTAATTATTCTACTGTAATATTTTTTCCAGTCTTTGTTGGTATCGTTAAGGTAAGCACACTATCACGATATTTTGCAGATGCTCCTAGATCTTCATCATCTTTTACCTCTATTGGCAGTCTTACTTTCTTATCAATTATACGAGGTCTTTGTCTCCAGACGACTGTACCTTCTACATCATCTTCTCTTTTTGCGTTAATTGATAGGATATTTCCATTTAGCCTAAGTTTGATCTCTTTTTTGTCAAAGCCTGGCATATCTATTGTTACTATGAGACTATCATTTTGTAGAATCATGTCTACAGGAGGGAGAATGAATTCATAGAACTCGCGTGACTTGTTGCCTATTTCTTTCATGACTTCTTTTACCATGTAATTTCCAAAGCCCATTTAGTATCATTTAGCAGTTTTTTATTATTAAACCTTAGTTCAATTCACAATTTATCTACTGCCCAATTCAATAGGATTTGATGATTATTGTTATCGAAGGCTTTGATCAGGCCGGAAAAAAAACCCAAGCAAAACTATTGGGAGATTTTTTAAAAACTAAACACAAGAAATCTATAACATTTAGTTTTCCAGATTATACTACTCCGGTTGGAAAAGAGATCAAAAACTTTCTTAGTGGCAAACGAAAGTTTCCTCCTCAAGTAATACACTGTCTTCTTGCTGCAAATAGATGGGAGAGATCAAAAGATATCCAAGATGCTCTTTCAAAAAATTATGTTGTTATCATGAATCGTTATTACCAATCAAATCTAGTATATGGAACAGTAAACGGACTTGACTTGAAGTGGCTTGAAAACCTAGACAAAGGTCTTCCAAAAGAAGACATGGTCATCTTACTTGATGTCAAAGTCTCAGATTCATTTTCCAGAAAAAAACAAAGACGTGATAAATTCGAAAAAGATAAAACGTTTGCACTCAAAATTGCTAACACATACAGAAAACTTGCAAAAAAATATGGCTGGCATATTGTAAATGCATCACAAAGAAAAGATCAAGTTCATCAACAAGTAAGAGACACTGTACTAAAACACATCAAATGAGAACATGACTAGAAAATACCTTCAGATTGTAGACCCAATTCATGATTTTATTACCGTATATCCACATGAACTTGACCTTGTAGACTCGCCAGTATTTCAAAGACTACGAAGAATAAGACAACTTGCAGGAGCCCATCTCGTATATCCAGGTGCTCAGCATTCTAGATTTGAGCACTCACTTGGAACTATGCATATTGCAAGTCAGGCAGCAAATGTACTCAAAGAGAAAGGATATCTTGATTCCAAAGATTCTGAAAATATTCGAATGGCCGCATTACTGCATGATATTGGCCATGGTCCATTCTCACACCTCTTTGAAGAAGTTCTTCAAAAAAAGAAGAAAATTTCTCATGAAGATATGGGACGAAGACTCATACTGGAATCTGAAATTGGTGACATTATAACAAAATCTGGATTTGATAAAACATTTCTTAGTAAACTTGCATTTGGAAATTCCAAATATCAATTCATGAATGAGATAATCTCTGGAGGGCTGAGCGCTGATATGATGGACTATTTACTTCGTGATGGCTATTTTACAGGTTCAGAACATGCCAAAGTAGATTTTATGCGAATAATCCATTCACTTGACGTTCATAACAAAAAACTTTCGCTTGACAAATCAGCTCTTTACTCTTTTGAATCAATGATGATCTCAAGATATCAAATGTTCAAGGCAGTCTATTTTCATAAGACAGTAAGATCTGCAGAAGTAATGTTACTTGAGTCAATGCTTCTTGCAGACAATGAACTTGATCTTACCACTGATGATCTAGAAAAATATGTCCAACTTACTGATGAATTTGTAATTTCAAAGCTTATCTCACTTACACCACGAAATGCAGATCTTCGAAGAGCAAGACAGCTTGCTATAGAATATCAAGAACGAAAGTTGCTCAAATGTGTCTATGAGAAGATCTTTACACGTCCACGAATGGGCAAAGTAAACGTGCAAGATCTTCAAAAAGAGATTGCCAAAAAATCAAAGGTAGATGAATGTGAAGTCTTTATGGATATATCTAAGACACCCTCCATTCCGCTCTCTCCCTCAAAAAAAGAATCCCATTCAATTATTCTTACTACAAAGAAGGGAGAAAGTCCAAAAGAGTCCTACGAACTTCCAATATCTGAAATTCCACTAGTTTCTGCGATTTCTGGCTTTATGGATACACTCAGGGTCTATACTAGACAACAATTTAGAAAAAAGGTTGAAATTGCAGCACACGTCATTCTTGGTGAAAACAGATAATGAAAAAACGAATTGTAATAAAATTATCCGGAAGTTTGTTTGGTCTTGAAGATGCAAAAACATTAAAGCAATATGCCGAGTTTTTTGTCAAGATAAGTAAAATCTGTCAGCCAATCATAATTGCAGGCGGAGGAAAAATTGCAAGACACTACATCACTCATGCTAGATCCTCTGGAGCAGATGAATCAACACTTGATGAGCTTGGAATCGAAGTTTCAAGACTTAATGCAAAACTTTTGATCTATGCATTACAGGAAAAAGCATATCCTCATCCTCCAGTTAATCTAAAAGAAGTTGCAAATGCAGCTGATACTGGATCGATTGTTGTTACAGGCGGTCTTCATCCAGGACAGAGTACAAATGCTACTGCTGCGCTTATTGCAGAAAAGGTAAGAGCGGGCATATTTTTGAATGCAACAGACGTTGATGGAGTATATGATTCTGATCCAAATAAAAACAAGAATGCGACTAAATTTAAAAAAATACCAATAAAGAAACTGCGTTCTATGCTTGTTCACCAAGATTCTGTAGCAGGAGGATATGACCTGATGGATATTGTAGCACTAAAAGTGATTGAGCGTTCTAAACTAAAGACAAGGATACTCAAGGCAAACATCAAGACATTAGAAAAAGCATTCAAAGGAAGCCCAGAGGGAACTGAAATTACACTAGTCTAATGTGTCCCTCATATTGTGGAATTCCTGTAGAAGTAGCTTTTTTCAAAATTTCTTTTGCTTCATCCTCTTTGAGGACTTTAGATTGTGACTTGGCATATCCCTCTTCATCAACTATTACCACAATCCAGCCTTCTCCTGGTCTTTCAATAATGGCTACAAGTTCTTTTTCTCCTACGGGAACAAATGTTCCTTGAGATTTTTTTACAGTAAGTGTAAGCATGGCAAATCCTGCATGTGAAAATAGAGTCATCTGTGACTTTCTTGATCTTTCTTGACCTATTCTGATTGCTTGGTGATATTGCATAGATTTTCTTTTGAAACTTTTCCTATAAGAGTTTTCAACTCAACATTTAAGAATTGAAC
Source organism: Nitrosotalea sp. (assembly GCA_031296345.1). Taxonomy (GTDB): domain Archaea; phylum Thermoproteota; class Nitrososphaeria; order Nitrososphaerales; family Nitrosopumilaceae; genus Nitrosotalea. Next base: position 3,363 of record JARLFW010000084.1, read on the forward strand.
AATTAGTAGAAATATTCGTGGAGAAGAAAATTTTAGTTTATGTTGCTATAGGAGTTATAATTGCAATAACTGGTGTAGTTGCTGTTCTTCCAAGCTCAGGTCTTCTTAAGAACCTGACATCTCATAATGCCAATACGCCATCTGCATTAACATCGGTACTAACCGAAGTTAAACCAGTTATTATGCAATACAATGGCTCATCAGTATTATCCGTAACAAATAGGGATGCAATAATCCAGACTAAATTTAATATGACAAATCCAAATGACAATACTTTGATTATTGAAATGCTAAGCTATGATGTTTATGTAAACGGTGTTTCAATTGGACATGGTCAGTATGGACAAAAATATGAAGGAGCATCAGATAGTTCAACATACTTGCCTCTTACGCAGCATAACTCTGAACTAATTACAAACAAGGCACAACTGCTCAATGATGGAAATAATCCGCAAGTTTGGTCAGCACTTCAAAATGGTACTGAACAGATTAGAATTAACGGGACTGTATATTATTCAACACATTCGCCTTTTGCTGGACAGAGCTACTCTACAGATTTTGATTTTAAATAAAAATTAGGCTTTAACGATTAGGGTTGTATCTTGAACGAATGAACTTTACTAGATAAACAAAACCAAGTATTATCCAAGTAAACATCATTGCTACCCATACAAGTACTACAATCTTTGGTATGGTTAGATTGAGTTGGGATACATAGTTCAGATATTGTGCTGGGATTACCTTTTCTAGATAATAAAGGGGTAAAAGATACGGATTGACATCTTGTATGTTAATCAGAGATTTTTTCACAAGTAATGTAATAATGGCATGCCATCCAAAGAAGAATGTCACAAAGAGAAATCCTGCTTTTCTACCAACAGGTTTTTTGTATCCTTTCTTCTCAAATTTTTCTAATCTCACTTTGACTCTAGTAAGCTCAGATTTGAGTTCTTCAACAGATTTGTGATCTCCGAATTTTTTCTTTGAGGAACTCATGTATGTTGCTAGCAATGAATCAAGATATTTTTTATCAGAATTGTAAAGTGACTTGCCATCTTGTAATGCGCTTAGAATATAGTTGAGCCTTCCAATATCTCCTTTCTTAGAATCTATCAAATACATTACATTTTCAATTAGCTCGTCTGTCATCTCAATCATCTCTTTTCAATATGACATGATTTGTCAGAAGCGGCTTTAGATGACATTATCAACATTATCAAGCTCTTTTGGAAAGGGATTTTAATTATTATTGAGAGACTAGCCTACTTTCTTGAGGAAATTTATGATTGGCTCTCTGTCGTTATTGGATAAAGACACAAATCCTTCCAACAGCTCTCTTTGAGCATTTAGTGTGTCATCAAAGGCCATTTTGATGTTCTCCGTGTTGAATGGAACAAGCTTATCGATCTTTCTGTCACTGTATGATTCTACATATCTTCTTAATATTAATAAAACAAAATTTGGTGCAATGTCAAGTAATGTAATAATTGCATTCTTCAGATCTTTCTCCTTTATGTTAGAATCTTTTTCAAGAAATTTATTCATAATTTGGGTTCTTTCATTATCTGTTTCTGATACAGAAGCTGCAACAAGCAAGCCACTGTCCGTTAGTTGATAATATGGAACTCCCTGCTCTTGGAGTGCTTTTGGACCGCGTTTTATTGGAAGTCTTCCAGCTTCTTCTACTAATTTCAGAGGAAGAAGAATCTCATCCAAATCCCTGAAAATCCCAGAGTAAATATTCTGCCACGTAGTTCCATTTTGTTCAGCAAGCTTGTGTGCAATTGCAGTACGGGTCTTTTTTGTTGGTAAAGTCTCTGCTGCAAGATGAATAATTATTCCTCGCTGTCGCATCGCTTCACCTGTGAACTCCTTATCCTTTGTCTTAAAAGTCCGAAAAACTGATAGACTTGGATTTTGTCTTTTTATCTTTGTCATTATTACTCACTATTTTTTAAAATGACTCTGGCATTACATACCAATAATTTTTCATGGTTTGATAACCTAGAATTTCCATTTTGTGATATTATCCTATTTTACCAAGATATAAGAATTTGCAGCATGTAAAAATAATAACGATTTTCTTTTTCTTCAAATATAATCCAGATATATTTGACGAAAAAATTCTAGGTGTTTTTTATTTTTTTCCTAGATTTACTTGTACCAAATATGAAAGGGATTTAGATTACCCTTACTTTAGATATGAAATATGCTAATTTTGCCTAATGAATTGCTAAAGAAGATTGAAAAACCAGATCTGATTCTTGTTGATTCAAGATCATACAAAGATTATCTGGAAGGACATATTCCAGGCGCTGTAAATCTTGACTTTTTCTATTATCATTGGTCTGATACCTCAAAAGATGGGGTAAAAGCATTTGAAAAACAGATGGAACATCTTCTCTCTTTTTTGGGTGTGACAAATGACAAGACAGTTGTATTCTATGATGAAGTTTCTGGAATGAGTGCATCAAGGGGTGTCTGGACTCTGATGTATTTTTCACATCCTAATACATTCATGCTAGATGGTGGATTTAAGAAATGGAAGAGTCTTGGATTTGTCATAGAAACTAAGACAAATGGATTCAACCCAGAAAAATTTTCAGGAAAGATTAACAAGGATGTATTTGCAGGCTATGAATACGTCAACAAAAAGATTGGCAAAATCAAACTTCTTGATGCTAGAAGCAAAGATGAATACGATGGAGTCACAATCCGGGCTGCAAGAAAGGGACACATTCCAACTGCTATCAATATTGATTGGATACTAAATGTCAATGATGATGGTACAATGAAATCAAATGAAGACCTTGCCAAGATGTATAATTTTTCAAAAGATGATGAAATTGTAACATATTGTCAGGGAGGATATCGTGCAGCAAATTCTTTTGTAGCACTAAAAATACTTGGTTTCAAAAATGTCAAGGTCTATCTTGGTTCTTGGGGTGAGTGGGGAAATAGACTTGACTTGCCAATAGAACTTTCCGAAACTTGATCTAATTATTATAAAATAATGTACGATGATCGCATATTAGTTAATTTTAAAAACATAAAATTTACTTTGCGAGAATTAGATTAATATAGCCTCTTTCAATGAGCCTTGGTGATGGTGCTTAACAAGCGTTCAAAATTGTCGCTTTTAGTTATAGCTGCGGGATTGACAATTGCACTATCAACATTTGTGTCAACAACTCCTGCTTTTGCTGCTGATACTTCTACTACTAGTAGTGGATTAACAAAACCACTTTTGGCAATTGCTGCCGCAATTGCAATCGCAGGTGGTCTTATTGGTACTGGTAATGCACAACAGGGTATTGGTGCTGCTGGTATGGGTATTATTGCTGAGAAACCAGAGAAGTTTGGTCAGGTATTATTCTTCTTTGTCATTCCAGAAACTCTTTGGATCATTGGTTTCGTATTAGGAATCATATTGTTACTTGGTATACTATAGTGGTTTTCAGTAATGAGCATTGAAACGTTCATTCAAGAGATAGAGAACAGAAAGCGAAAAGAGCTTGAAGGTCTTGAAAAAGATCTAACTGAGAAAAAATCAAAGCTCCAATTAGAGATGAATCACACCATCAAAGAGATTCAAGAACGTTTTTCAACTGAAGCCAAAATAAAATCCGAAAGAGAACAAGCAAGAATAATCGAGGCTTCAAAACTCCAAGCAAAGAAAATAGTGTTTGATGCTATAAATGCCAATATGCAATCTGCTTTTGCTGTAATACAACAAGAGATTGAAAATTACACAAAGAGTGTTCAGTATAAAAAAGCTCTTGAAACTATGGTTAGTAATTCAAAAAAGAAACTTGGTCAAAATATTATCGTTCATTGCCGAGAAGAAGACAAATCAATTCTCAAAGAACTTGGAGTAACCACAAGCAAGTCAATTAAGACTCTTGGTGGAATCATTGCAGAAAACAAAGAAGGAACAAGAGAATTGGACCTTACTTTTGAAGAATTACTTAGAACCAATGAAGACCAAGTCAAGAGCTTCCTCTCGGAGAAAATGTAATGCCAACATCACAATACGCATCATCATTTGGTAGACTACAGGCAATTTCACTTAATCTTCTTTCAAAAGATGTAATACAAAATCTAATGAAAGCAAAAGATGAAACTGAGATGATAAAGACCCTCGAGTCTACTTGGTATAATGCAGAAATCATAAAGGCTGCATCAGTTTTCAAGCAATCTGAACTGTTAGAAGTTGCACTTAACAGACATCTTGTATATATCAACAAGACTGCATTGGAGGCAACTCCATTTAGTGGCAAGTCGGCTGTTAGGGCATATCTTTCAAAATGGGATATTTACAATATTGAGCTTATACTTTCTGCAAAGAGTATGGGAAGGCCAATCTCAGAGACAGAATCATTTCTTGTCTCAAGCAGAAATGTTCCTGCTGGAATATCTGCTGGAAATATCTCTCATGATGAAATGAAGATAATTTTATCTCAAACTGGAGTTGATGGCGTTGTAAATCAACTTGTAAAATACAATTATGGAACAGTTCTGATGCAACACCTAGAAACGTATCAAAAGACAGGCGATCTTGGACCTATGATGTCTGCATTACAGTCTTTCTATTATCGTAATTTGCTAGAGTCACTCAAATTCTTCCAAGGTGATGAGGGAATAATCCGTGATCTGATAAGAGCAGAAATAGACAAGAAAAATGTTCTCAGTCTTCTTAAAGGAAAAGAATCTGATCTTGACAAGGATATAGTAAGCAAACATCTAGTCGAGGGTGGCAAAATGACTAAAAATGAATTGCTAGATGTCTATGGAGCAAAAGATGTAGCAGAAATTGTAGGCAGAATTGAAAATAGATTCATGCTAGTCAATGCACTAGCACAATACAAGCAATCAAAGAGTCTGATCGACTTTGAGGTCGCACTGGATAAATTCATAAATTCCGAATATGTCAAAAAATTGAAAAATATTGCACTTTCAATTGGTACTATATTCTATTTTATCATTAATACAGAACACGAGCGTGAAAATATCAAAAGGATCGCTTATGGTAAACGCTATAACCTATCACAAGATTACATTAATTCATTATTATTAATAGAGTGAGAAAATGTCAAAACAACAATCTGAAAGCAGTGGAAAAATAGCAGTAGTAGGGGAGCGAGAACTTGCTATAGGATATAATCTTCTAGGAATAGAAGACACCTTCATTACAAGTGGTGAAGAGGCAAGCAAAATAATTCAAGATCTTTTTTCATCCGGTAACTATAGTCTAATTATTGTAAGTGATGTTGTTCGAAGTAGCCTTCCCGCGATCTTTAGGAAAAGGATCGAAAGCTCGATTGAACCTTTGGTAATATTCATGCCTGCTTTAGAAGGTAATATTCAAGAAGAATCTATTGCTGTACTGGCAAAGAGAGTGTTAGGAATAAGTATCCCCTCGAGTTGATGATGATAAATGGCTGAAGGAATAATCACAAGAATCTCAGGTCCTGTAGTAATCGCAAGTGGCCTTGAAGGAGCACAAATGTTTGACGTTGTTCGCATTGGTGATATGGGACTAGTAGGAGAAATAATTAAAATCGACGGAATCAAGGCAACAGTTCAAGTTTATGAAGATACAACTGGTCTTCGTCCAGGAGAGAAGGTAATCAACACAAAAAGACCACTCTCAATGCAGCTTGGACCAGGTTTACTAAAATCAATTTATGATGGAATACAAAGACCGCTGGATATTCTAAGAGAACAAAGTGGTGACTTTATCAGTAGAGGAAAAGTCATTCCTGCACTTGACCAGAAAATAAAATGGGACTTTGTTCCGTTAAAGAAAAAAGGAGATCATGTTTCGCCTGGAGAAATAATTGGTGAAGTTCAAGAAACTCCACTTATCATGCACAAGATAATGGTTCCTTACAATGTTAAAGGAACACTGACTGATATTTCTGAAGGCAAGTATACAGTTAATGATATTGTTGCAACCGTACAAAATGGAACTAAGACAGAGATTGGTCTATCCAGTTGGTGGACCGTAAGAACTCCAAGACCAGTTCTTCGCAAGTTACCTCCAGAGGAACCATTGCTTACTGGACAAAGAGTACTTGATACTTTCTTCCCAGTTGCAAAAGGTGGTACAGCTGCAATTCCAGGTCCATTTGGAAGTGGAAAGACAGTAACTCAGCAGCAGCTTGCAAAATGGGCTGACAGTAATGTGATTGTCTATGTAGGTTGTGGAGAAAGAGGAAACGAAATGACTGAGGTTCTCACAACATTTCCAAAACTCGAGGATCCCAAGTCAAAGAGACCTTTGATGGAGCGTACAATTCTTGTTGCTAATACTTCTAACATGCCAGTAGCTGCACGTGAAGCAAGTATCTACACTGGTATTACAATGGGAGAATATTATCGTGATATGGGATACGGTGTTGCATTAATGGCAGACAGTACTTCAAGATGGGCAGAAGCACTCAGAGAAATTTCTGGTAGACTAGAAGAAATGCCAGGTGAAGAAGGATATCCAGCTTATCTAGGTAGAAGACTGGCAGAATTTTATGAGAGAGGAGGAAAAGCAGTTGTTATTTCACCTGAAGAGCGTGTAGGTTCTCTTACACTTGTCGGTGCAGTATCTCCACCAGGTGGTGACTTTTCAGAACCAGTATCTCAAAACACACTTAGAGTAACAAGAGTTTTCTGGGCACTTGACGCAAGCTTGGCATCAAGAAGACACTTTCCATCAATTAACTGGCTAACCAGCTATTCACTTTATGCAGACGGCATGGGAGATTGGTACAAGAATAATGTATCAGCAACATGGATTTCATCAAGAAAAGAAGCACTTGAAATTTTACAAAAAGAATCTGAGTTGCAAGAAATTGTTCAGCTTGTAGGTTACGACGCACTTCCAGAACCAGAAAAAGGTGTACTAGATACTGCAAGATCAATTAGAGAAGACTATCTTCAGCAGAGTGCATACGATGATGTGGATACATACACATCAATTGGAAAACAATTCTTAATGCTATCTACAATCTTAGAATTTGGTAAGATGGAAGCAGATGCAATCAAGAAAGGAATTACATCTGTAAAGATTGGCCAGTTAGAATCAAGAAAAATGATATCGAAAATTAAATGGACAAAGGAAGATCAAGTTGAACAACTAGTAAAGGACACAAAGAGCAAAATGCAACAAGAATTTTCAACATTATTAACGGAGGCAACACGATAAATGACTGATATTTCATACAAAACAATTTCAAAGATTGCAGGTCCTCTAATGTTTGTAGAGGGTGTAGAAAATGCAGCCTATGGTGAAATGGTAGAAATAAAACTACCAAACGGTGAAAGAAGACAAGGTCAAGTTCTTGATACAAGACAAGGTCTTGCAGTTGTACAGGTCTTTGGCGCAACATTAGGTCTTAACATTGGTGATACATCAGTAAGATTCCTTGGAGAGACTGCACAGTTGGCAGTATCTGACGAAATGTTGGGCCGTGTATTTGACGGTCTTGGAAATCCAAAAGATAATGGTCCAAAAATTGTTTCTAAAACCAAAGTTGACTTGGTAGGTTCCGGTATTAACCCATATTCAAGAGAAGAACCATCTGAATTCATCCAAACTGGAATGTCTAACATTGACGGAATGAATACTCTAGTCAGAGGTCAGAAACTTCCAATATTTTCAGGTGCAGGTCTTCCTCATAACTTACTTGCAGCACAGATTGCAAGACAAGCAAAAGTTCTTGGAGGTTCAGAGAACTTTTCAGTAGTCTTTGCAGCAATGGGAATTACAAGTGAAGAAGCAAACTTTTTCGTCAAGCAATTTGAAGAAAGTGGAGCACTTGGAAGAACTGCACTATTTCTAAATCTCTCCTCTGATCCATCAATGGAGCGTCTACTTACTCCAAGACTTGCATTAACTACTGCAGAATATCTTGCTTATGAAAGAGACATGCATGTTCTTGTAATCATGACTGATATGACAAACTATTGTGAAGCATTAAGAGAAATTTCCGCTGCAAGAGAAGAAGTTCCAGGAAGAAGAGGATATCCTGGTTACATGTACACTGACTTGTCATCATTATACGAAAGAGCGGGAAAAATCAAGGGAAGAAATGGTTCTGTTACTCAGATTCCAATTCTTACAATGCCTGCAGACGATATTACTCACCCAATTCCAGATCTTACTGGTTACATTACGGAAGGACAGATTGTCATGAGCAGAGATCTTCACAGAGGAGACATCCACCCTCCTGTAGATGTCTTGACAAGTCTTTCACGTTTGATGAACCAAGGTATTGGAAAGGGAAGTACAAGAGAAGATCACCGAAGCCTTGCAGATCAACTTTATTCATCTTATGCACAGGGTAAAGATGCAAGATCATTAGCTGCAATCGTAGGTGAAGAAGCTCTTAGTGACCTTGACAGAAAATTCATGAAAGTTGCTAATGACTTTGAAAGAAAGTTTGTCAACCAAGGAATGGACGAGAACCGTTCAATTGAACAAACTTTGGATATTGGCTGGGAACTACTAAGTGAATTATCAGACTCTGAACTTAATCGTATCAAGCCAGAATTAATCGAAAAGTACAGAAAGAAATCTGGTGCAGGTGCATAAAATTGCCATCAGTAATTAACATTAGACCAACCCGTCTTGAATACATCCGTACAAAACGAAGAATTATTGTTGCAAAAAAAGGTCTAAAATTACTTAAGCTAAAAAGACAGGCACTAATTTTGGAGTTCTTTAACACAAGCAAAAGTGTAGCTTCACTTAGAAGCGGTCTTCAAGCAGAACTAGTAAAAGGATATCAAGCCATTCGAATGGCTGAGATGCTTGCTGGGGCTATGAGACTAGAAAATGAAGCCATGAAGATCCCTCAATTAAATAAATTACAAATTACTCCAAAGAATGTCATGGGTGTTAAAATTCCTAAGATAGAAGGTGGAAAAAACAATCAAGCTCTGACAGAACATCTTTTAGAATTACCACCTTCAATTAATGAAGCAATCAAAGCATTTCATAATGTACACAAAATGGTTCTTGATGTTGCAGAAAAGGAAACAACACTTCGCAAACTATTGCTTGAGATTGAAAAAACAAAAAGAAAATCTAATGCTATTGAAAATGTATTCATACCACGATTACTAGCTGCAATCAAATTCATCATATTTCGACTAGATGAGATGGAACGAGATACTTTCATGATGCTAAAGACTGTCAAACGAAAGATGGGTGAAAGAGAACAAGAAGCTTTACTGAAAAAGGAGAAAGAAATTCTTGCCTAGATTTGTAAATCCACAACAGAGGAAATTCTTTATGATAATTAGAGCGTTTAAGCTAGGAAATATTCTTGCTACAATCGGCTTGGCACTATATGCAAGCAAGCACTTTTGGAGTGGTTAAAATGTCTACATCAGAAAAATATGTACAATCACTTACAAAAATAAAAGAAGCCGAAGAGAAGATTCAAAAAGAAATTGATGAACAAAAGAAGAAAGTAGTAGAAGAATTAAGAAATTTCGAAATTCATGTTACTCAATCAATTACAACTGCAAAATCAGATGGGGAAAAATTAGTTGAATCATCTATAGAGCAGGAAAGAAAGAAAGCAAATGTTGAGACAGAAAAAATTGTAGAAGAGGCAAAAAACAACGCAAAAACAATTTCTTCAAAAATTGATTCTCATATAGTTAAAGAAATAATTGATATTTTATTAAAAGAGGTATAGATCTTGGTTCTAAAACCAGTCCCAATGGGAAAAATTGCAGTGCTTGGGCTTCGAAAAGAAAATCAAATTGTAGTTTCTATCTTACACGATCTTAACGTTGTACAAATAGAACCGCTCTCAAAAGATGTTATCCCTCTGATAAGAAACGAGCGTGATAATGACCAATTCAGACTAGTATCAGATCAACTTTTACGAATGAAGGCTCTAAAGACCGTACTTCCTCGAAGAGAGGCAACACAGTGCCAAAGATTTACCTCTGTAGACCAAATTATGCAGGCTACAAAATCTATCAATATAGATGACAAAGTTGCAACCTTGGAAAAAGAAAAGGAAAGTCTTCTAACACAACACAACGAGACAGAAAATAATATCAAACTAGTTGAAGAATTCTCATTTTTCCCAGAGGACTTTAGTGTTCTTCAATTAAAAATGGCACACTCTTATTTTGGTAGACTGAATTCAAAGAACTATTCTGCTTTCAAAAAAGCACTTGATGTTAATAGCCAAGATGTCTTTATCTATTCAAAAGAAGGAAAAGATACTACAAGTTTAGTTCTTGTCACATTTCCAAACTTTCCACCTCATGCACTTGCCACTGTCGTTCAAGAATATGATGTAAAGTTAGAGGCAGTTCCAAAGCTAGATGGAAAAGCAGAACAGCTAATTCAAAAACTCAAAACAAAACAGTCTGAGATTTCACAAAAACTAAAAGAAGTTCAGAGACAACTTGATGAAATCTCAAATACAAATTATGTAAATATTGTGTGTATTGAAGAACAACTTGAAATTGAGAATAGAAAACTTGAAGTCATTGATAACTTGGGAGTTACATCAGACTCGTTTGCACTTGAGGGCTGGATACCAAAATCAAAAATAAATCAACTAAGAGCAGTATTTGAAAAAAATACTAAAGGTACAATGTTGTTTGAACTTGAAACAGACGAGCACCCACCCACACAATTTGATAATCCAAAAAGATTCAAACTGTTTGAGGCCTTTATCAGATTCTATTCTTTACCTGAAGGCAAAGAATTTGATCCCACACTCATCTTTGGTATATTCTTCCCGATATTCTACGGTATGATGGTAGGAGATGCAGGATATGGACTGTTTATACTTCTAGTTTGTCGGTGGGTTATCCGAAGAATTGAAGGTGGAAAGAGAGACATTAACATCATGCCTGGAATGCTGAGAAAGTTTGCATTGAATATACTGAAGAGACGACAGATGGTAAAACTTGCAAAGGCAATGACACCGGGTGCTATCATTGCAATAGGATTAGGATTTGTGTTTAACCTCTACTTTGGATTCCATCTCAACGGTTATCTATTTGGTTTTCTCAATACTCATCTAGGTTTACATCTTCCAGCAGATGGAACAATATTCAGTCCAATTACTAGCCTAAGAAAATTATTGCTAATCAGTGGATACATTGGTCTTGGAATGGTCACATTTGGTCTAATTCTTGGTATCTTGAACAGTATGCGTGAAGGTCTTAAAAAGCACGCAATTGGAAAAATGGGCTGGTTGCTCTTTGGTTGGGGTGTAGTACTCTTTGGTCTTGCACTGATGCATCATCAACACGTTAACCCAGTTCATAGTCCAGTAGGTGCAGCCTACATAGGCTTGATGATAGGTGGAATTGGACTAATGTTTGTAGGAGAAGGTCCAAGGGCAATCATGGAGTTGCCATCTATTGTAAGTCACATACTTTCATACACCAGACTTATTGGAATTTTATTGGCATCCGTTATCTTGGCTGATGTAATTGACTTTATCTTTTTCAAAACATTACATCATGGAATTCCTTTCATTGTTCTTGGAACGATTATACTCTTCATAGGTCACATATTCAATATTATAATTGGTGTCTTTGAACCAGGAATTCAGGGAGCAAGATTGATCTATGTTGAATTCTTCTCAAAATTCTATCATGGTAATGGAAGAGCATTCAAACCATTTGGAACTGCAAGAAAGTTTACCTTTGATCAATACGAAATGCAAATAGAAAAGAAATAGAAATTCTAATAATATTTTAATTCATTAACATCCAAAGTTCTTGTACAATATCTGCATCTTAGAACAAGTCCTGTTTTATCAACAACATCCATGATGGGTTGAATGTCTTCATCACTATTTGTTATACAATCTGGATTTGAACATCGAAAAATTCGCTCTATTTGATTTGGCAGAGCAACACGTCTTTTCTCAACTAGTTTATAATCTCGAATTATGTTTACCGTTGCCTTTGGTGCAATAAGTGCAAGTTTGTTAGTATCTGTATCTTGTAAAAACTTGTTCTCTACTTTTATGATGTCTTTTTTTGCAACCTTGGAGCTTGGAACATTTAGTGCAATTGTAATTACATTACCATCTCTACCATCTATGCCTAATGCATTCAATACCTTCAATCCTTTTCCAGATTCAATATGATCAATTACAGTTCCATTTTTAATTCTCCTTACGATAAGATCAGACTCTGACATTGGAATAGTTTGTATACTACTCATATATAATAGTGAATTGCTAATGAGCAATTCTTTTTTCCAAAAAGATATTGTCTCAGTGAGAGATTTTGATAAACAAAAGTTTGAAACTGTTTTCCAATCAACTGATAAAATAATTGAAATGAACCCAAATGAGAGAAGGGAACTTGTACGTGGAAAGACACTAGGATATCTATTCTTTGAACCTAGTACTAGAACCAGACTAAGCTTTGAGGCTGCAATGGCCTCAATTGGGGGCGCTTCACTTGGAATATCTGATGCCTCATCATCTTCTGCAAAAAAGGGCGAAAGTCTTGCAGATACAGTAAAAATCATGTCTTTGTATTCTGATGTCTTGATTCTTAGGCACCAACTTGATGGTTCTAGCAGATTTGCCGCCGAAATTTCAGAAAAACCCCTAATTAACGCAGGAAGTGGTACAGAAGAGCATCCGACACAGGCAATACTTGATCTTTATACAATTAGAAAAGAAAAGAAGAAAATTGATGGTCTTAAAATAGGAATTGTTGGCGACCTAAAATATGGTAGAACGGTTAACTCTCTTTTGTATGCTCTATGCAATTACAACGTTGATGTAAAATTGAAAACACCTCCTTCACTTAAAATCCGATCTGATTCAACTTCTGAAAGAAGAA
>JARLFW010000085.1 GCA_031296345.1 Nitrosotalea sp.
ATATAAACATGCCAAAAGCAGATGGTGTTCAAGCTCTCCAATCAATCCTACACATTAATCCTAGGGCTAAAGTCGTAATGGTTACAGCGGTTGAACAAAAACATGTTGTTCGAGACGCTATGAAAGCTGGTGCAAGGGATTATGTTGTAAAACCGTTTGATAGAGCAAATGTGGCACTTGTCATAAGCAAGGTAATTAGGTCAAGATAGATTATTTATTCATAGTTCAATAATTATAAGATTTTTTCAAAATTATTTGATTCCATGCCTGCAATAAAGTAGCGATCAGAGATAGACAAATAGCCTACTTTGACCATGGGAGATTTGGGAATGGTAGGCAATGAGGCACAGACTGCCTGATGTTAAAGAAAAATTAATCGTATTTGGTGTAATTACTGGAATTTTTCTTCCAGTTAGACTAGTATTCTACAATTATTTCTCTGCACACTGGATAGGGAGTCTTGGACTTGTTTCATCACTTATGTTTGTACTAATACTTTTGGCACATAAGAGAAAGCTTGGACGTTTTGGGGATCTATTTTTGAACCAATTGACAAAGACAATCAACGGCAAATCTGGAAAAGTTGCCATAATTTTTTCCTTAGTACTAATTGCTTATTTTGGCAGTACTCTTGTATGGATTGAACGTGGAAATACAGTCTATTCTGATGAGAAACATATTGTTTCCAAAATTCTCTTTTTAAATTATGGTTCTGATAAAATGGACGCAAATGATGCGCATAAAATTATGAATATTAGACCTGGCAATACTTTGATTGATGCTTCTAATGTTAACTATGTTGACCAAGTCCTCTCAATGACTTATGCAATAATGAATGATATGATGGGCGGTTGGATGATTAATCTTGATATGATCCTCCTTGTTGAACAATTGGAATTTTTAGGATTTATTATAATCTATAGACGAGTGTATCATCCTTCAAAAACATTGTTGGCAAACTAGTATTATTATACACTATCTGAATTTTTCAAGTTTATTTTACAAGCAATATTGGGCATATGGCATGCTGAGATACTCCTATCGATACACTTCCCAATAGTAATGGTCTAAATCCCGTTTTACCTCTCGTACCCATTACTATCAGATCAACTTTGTTTGAATTGGCAAATGTTACTATTGCTTCAACTACTGAATCACAAGTAATGGCATGAGCCGCAATTGATACTTTATTTGAAATTGCAATCTCTTGTAATTTGTTTAATTCTGATACTGCATTATTCTTTAGAATATCTAACGCTTTGGCATGTTCAGATATGTAAAATGGTTCATCTTCAGAAGGCCAAAACAAACAAGTAGCGATTGTAATCTTTGAACCAAATTTTTTGGCAATCTCTAATGCTGTATGAAATGCATGTTTGGAATAATTTGATCCATCATACGGCACAAAAATATGGCTAAATGTCATACTATTCACTACTCATGTAATACTGTAGTACCAAATCAGCAAAGAAATAACTTAGCTTGTTTACGGTGAAAATTACATCCATTCTATTTCTGATCAGTTTTTGTTTGTTTAAAATGTACAACCATAAGGGTTAATGTATCTCTATGCTGAGTAAATATTGGATTGTCACAGCCACAGCCTGAGCAACAAAAACAGTCTCTTGTAGAGGACCTTAGTGCACTGACAGGTAGGGCCTTTAAGGAATTAGACGCAACAAGATATGAACTTAAAGAAAAAGAGCAGAGGTTGACAATCATTGCAAACGAATCTATGGAAAAAATAAAGGAACTCTCTGGCATTAATCATGATTTACAAGGTAAGGTGGGGTTTTTACTTGATATTAGTGCCTCTTTGAACAAGAAAAATGATGAATTGATAAGAGCAAATCTTGACCTTGAGAAACAAAAATTTCATTATGATCAGATGACTCAAGATTTGAAATCAAAACTAGATCATGTTTTAGCAAAAGAAAAAGAACTATCTATGCAGCGAGACTTTTTAGCAAAACAAGTTGATGAAAAAACCCAGGACTTGATAAGAGCTGAAAAGTTTACGGTAATAGGCGAGTTGGCAGCAAGACTTGCACATGATCTACGAAATCCTCTCTCTATTGTCAAAAATACTATGGATATTATGAGAGCTAAACCAGCTATGCGAATTGATGAAAAACTACAGCATTTTGGAAGATTTGATAGAGCGATTCAAAGAATGACTCATCAGATCGATGATGTATTGAATTTTGTAAAGAGATCAGACTTGATGTTGCAACAAACATCTCTTCTTTCAATAATTGATGGTGCTATTGGTAATACCTTGATTCCTATAGGAGTTAAAATATCTAAACCATCTACTGATGTTCAAATAAACTGTGATTCACGAAAACTTGAAGCGGTATTTTCTAACATGCTAAGTAATGCAATTCAATCCATGGACGAGAACGGTGAGGTAAAAATACGTATCATAGATTTGAGTTATTCTGTACAAATTGAAATTGAAGATACAGGTTCTGGAATTTCGCCTGAGATACAATCAAAAATATTTGATCCATTATTTACAACTAGACAAACTGGTACCGGTCTAGGACTATCTATATGCAAAAGCATAGTAGAGCAGCATGGGGGAACATTGTCCGTCAAATCTCCGCCAACTGTTTTTACAATTAGATTGCCAAAAAATATTACTCCAAAATATGAAGTGAGTAATCCTAATACTGTGTGATGTTGTTACACTTATTTGACTAAAGATTATTATTGTTTTTTTCCACGCATTATGTGTATTACTTTACCATCGTCCAATGTATATCTTACAGAAATTATCTTATCTAACGGAATGTCATAGTTTGAATT
Source organism: Nitrosotalea sp. (assembly GCA_031296345.1). GTDB lineage: Archaea > Thermoproteota > Nitrososphaeria > Nitrososphaerales > Nitrosopumilaceae > Nitrosotalea. The sequence goes on from JARLFW010000085.1 coordinate 2,812, forward strand.
TTCTGAGATTGTTTGTTGATTAGAATATACTTCTTCTGAAATAGGCATGTTGGCATCAGGGGGTGATTTACATTTCTCAAAAAGCGTCTTGGATATTGCAATTCTGATTAATTCTTGTCTAGTA
>JARLFW010000086.1 GCA_031296345.1 Nitrosotalea sp.
AGAGATTCCGCAAGGCGAGGATTATTCTACTTTGAGCGGATTGTTACATGACAAATTAAAAGATATTCCACAAAAAGGAGATAGAATAGTAATAGAATCAGTCAAGATGACAGTTGAAGAAGTGGTAAACAATCAAGCAAGTCACATAAAGATAGAAAAAATGTCAGACAGCTAAGTTCTAGGCGGAATTGCAAACTTGTTTTGTGGATTTTTGTGATAGTCAACAGGTATGCTAGAATCTTTCTGTCTTCCCGTTAGTATTCCTATAACTGTTTCATCTTTCTTTATTATTCCTGCTTCAAGTAACTTTTTGACTCCTGCAGGAACCGCCCCCGATGCCATTTCACAGTCAAATCCATTAAGACCTACAAGTGCCATTCCATCAAGCATCTCTTCATCCGATACTTGGGTTACAACACCATTTGTGAAATCAAGCGCTCGCAATCCCTTGAGAATATTGGCAGGTTTTGCAATTTGTATTGCAGTAGCTTTTGTCTTTGGCCTAATGTTGTTTTTATCCATATATTCATAATATCTTTTAATCAATCCAGTGTCAGATTTTCCTTTATTCCATCGTAGTTCAGTATTTTCAAACTTGCCATTATACAGATTGTATAAGGTATTGGTACCTTCTGAATTTACAACTGCAAGTCTTGGAATTTTCTTGATCCATCCCCATTCATATAATTCCATTAACGCTTTTCCACAGCTTGATGTATTTCCAAGTGCGCCCCCTGGGTAAACTATCCAATCCGGAGGATTCCAATCCAAGAACTCCAATGCCCTAAAAACAATTGTTTTTTGTCCCTCGATTCTAAAGGGGTTTACAGAATTTACAGTATATCCGCCAACTTTTCCTGCCTGCTGTAATGAAGCTGATAGTGCATCATCAAAATTTCCTTTTATCTCAACCACCTGAGCTCCGAATTGAAATGCCTGGCTAAGCTTTCCAGGTGCAACCTCTCCTGCAGGGATGTATACATCGCATTCCATCTTCTCGTTTGCTGCATACATTGCAGCAGAAGCTGAGGTGTTACCAGTTGAGGCACATATTATTTTCTTAACTTTAACAAGTTTGGCATGAGTTACAGCAGTTGTCATACCGTTGTCTTTGAATGAGCCACTTGGATTGTATCCTTCTGGTTGAAGCCAGAGATTATTTACTCCAACATAGTCTGAGACCCTAGACATATGATATGGTTTTGAGAGTCGTCCCTCTGCTCCATCAAGGGACACCAAATATTTGGAACATTGATCAATATCTTCAGTATCAATTTGACAAAAATTTAACAATTCACGGAAACGCCAGACTCCACTTTCATTGAAAATATTATTAGTGTGGTTTCGGCGTTTGTAGAATGTTTCTTTTAATGAGGTTGGAGGAGTTGTGTTATATTTTACATCAAGTAAATGTCCCTTTTCACATTCGATTCTAATATCGGTTACAGGGTATTGAAGGCCACAATTTGGATCTATACATTTTAAGAATGCACTAGATGACATTATGGAAAACTTAGTTGAATCTTATTTAAATCTAAAGGATTTTAAATTTAGACAAAATCTTTGTGGTTACATAAAAAGCATAAACTAGAACAGATTATTTTTTTGGACCTGAACGCATATGAAAATTTATGCAACATTTGCATTCTTGTGATATGCATTCCTTTTCAGATACATGACCACAAATACCACATTCACAATGAGTTTGCATGTTTCTTCTGAGGAGTCATCAAATTTAACCAATATGAGGGTTCGTCTTGGGCACGCAACAGATGTTATTTTTTTGATTTTTTAGGTTTTACAGAAGACTTCTTTCCCGTTTTTGTCTTGTCTTCCAGGTGTTTTGCTTTTGCTTCCTCAGTCTCTCTGCTTTTTTCATCTACAGCTTTCATAACAGCCTGAATCAAGCCATCAAGATCACTATCAGAAACCTCAGGTTCTACAGCAGTTGCTATCTGGGTGATAGTAGCGGATATTGCAGAGCTTACTTCATCAAAACTCTCAGGGTCTTCATATGCTGCGTTGTATAGGGCCTTTAGTCTTCGAACGTCAGAAAGTATCTGATCGGTCAGGGTTAGACGGTATTTTTTACTATTTATGGTGATTTCCTGACTTATCATGCATGCACTCGCCATCATGCTTTCATAAAGTTTTCTGTAAAAAAGAACAAGTACCCCAAAGATAGCGAATAAGCAAGTTGAGTAGAAAAACTCCAAGCAAGTCAGAGAGGTATTTTACCACTGGTCTTGCCATGATTACATCTAGAGGAAATAATGGACCAGACGTAATGGCGGCAGAATGGGTAATGCAGATTTCATACCACCCAGTGTTAATTGGAGCATTCATCCACGAAGGATCTCAAACACTGAAGAACATAGAAAGAACAAAAGAATTTGGAATAAACGTGGCTTCACAAGATCAGACAACTGGAGTAAATATTGCAGGGGGATATTCTGGAACAGAGTTGGACAAATTAAAAATAAAAAGTATCTTCAAATTAATCAAACCGCAGAAAATCAAGACTCCTCTAATTGCAGATTGTACAATTAATGTCGAATGCAAACTAGTCAAGAAGCAAAAACTAGGAGATCATGTTATGATAGTAGGTAAAGTTGTCGATATCAGACATGATGAATCTAAACGCCCTCTGATATATCACAAAGGACGATATTTTGGTCTAGGCTCTGCCATAGAGCAGGACAGAGTAAAAGTTAACGTACATAAAGACATGCTAGAGTTTTTTAAAAATATTGCTCGTGAAAAATTTGTCGTAAAATGTGTCGGAGTTGTAGTGGAGTCAAAAAAGAAAATTCTAGTTATACAAGGATCAAAAACTGCATTAGAAATGATTCCATTTAGTATTCCCTCCCCAGGCATTAATCAGAGAGACCATCTCATCAAATTTCTAAAACACATGAAATTAGAGTTACGAGTTGAAGACATTCCAATTATGAAGAGATTGATTTTGAAAAACGGTAAAAACATTCAACGAGTAAACTTTGTGCTATTCAAAGGAACAATTCAAAAATCGGCAAAGATTACAAAATGGAAATCTCCTACAGATAATAGCCTTATCTCTAGTCTGATCTAGATTGTAATGTAATCCAGTGCTACAGCATCGGCAAGCAATGAAGCATGTCTTGAATTTACGATATACCCATTCTTGATATCAGTTGTTGGAAGCCATCTGTTTGTAGAACTATAGTGTCTCTTTTCCTTCATCTCTTTTTCAATAACATGAAGGTCGCATTCCCCCTCTTCGATCTGTTGAGTACCAATGTGTTTTATTGTTATAAGTATTCTTTTTACCTTAACTCTTACACCAAATCTCCAAATATGATCAGATGTATCATCTTCAACTTCAAGTAATTTTAATTTAATTTCCTTTGTGGCTAGTGCATCTCTGCTTACCAAACTGCGTTCATCTACAAAATCTTCAAAGCTCATAATTGTATTATTACAATATCATATTAAAGAAGTATTCGGTTTAGTTAGTACTTGTTTTTTAATAAAAGGCATTGTGGCCCCCTCAAGTTTCAGGGGGATTCTTTTACCCTCCAACATAGCATATGTGTCTCCTTCATATGTACAAATGAAATCAGTTACAGGATATTGTTCATCCCATATTTTAAAAAATTCTCGAAGTTCACGGTGTTCATATTTTCCAGTTCCGATTCTTTTCTTTGATGAAAATTTGAATGCAACAATCATTTTTCTTGTCTGGTATAACTCAAAAGTATGTATCCACTTTAAACAACGCTGTATCTGATCAAAGGGCACTCTCAAAGTAGTATTTGTACCAGATTTTGCCTCTATTGTATAAATTGTATTTTCCCTGGTACTTACTGCTAGTATATCTGGCAGTCCAACACTTGGAGACCCTAGTCGGAAGGCTTTCCAGCCATCCAGGGCATTGAATCTTTTAACAAGCGTATCTTCCCAATTATATCCGCGCTGTCTCCTAGTTCGTGCAATGCGCTGATTAGTTTTTTTACTATTCTTCTTACGAATCTTGGGTTCCATACCGTTCAATGTAGCTTGTTCTATAGATGTCACCATGTCTCTCTAACAAGATTGATGAATTTTGGCGATATAGACTTCATGGTAATTATAGTAACACCTAGACAGGTATTTTTTCTAACATGCGTCTATTTTTTCCCTACTGAACATGAATAGTAATGAAATCATTTCGAAAAACTACAGAATTACATCCT
>JARLFW010000010.1 GCA_031296345.1 Nitrosotalea sp.
CTAGAGCCTTCTGGGAGTGTAGCATCTATAACCGGTTTTGCATGAGATACGGTTTTGCCAAACTGCTCAGCCATACTGATTATTAAATCATCAATTTCTTCAACACTTAAAAAAATAGGGCATTTTAATGCGCCAAACATCTTGTGAATGACGTACATGTTACCAGCTCCTACTATTGAAATATCTTCTAGATGGGGGTCGGTAAGGAATGGATCAAGAAGTCCCATTCCTGCTCTTTTGCGCAAAAAATGGTATTTTAGACATGGTATGTCTTTTTCATATACTGAAAGATTCTTTGATTTGAAGACATCCATCTTGGAGTAGTCAATTACTGCATTTGAAGTTGAAATTGTCTTGTCTAAATATTGATCAATCATGTTGAATCTCTCAGTGAGCTCAACTGGTGGATTCATATTTCCTGCATGTACTGCAAACAACTTGTCCGCATTTTCCATTAGTACACGGTCTGGTTCATCTGGTTCTATGATTGCATATTCGACATAACCGTCAGAAGAGGCAGAATGCGGGTTGATGTGAATGTACGTGTTTTCTGATATTGGATATATCAAGTTGGGATCTTTTAGTTTTTTATGTTCTCCTTCTAACTTTTCAGTAAATATTGGTATGGGGTTTCCTTTATCGATATAAGTTGCCAGATAATTCTTTAGGTGTTCCGACTTTTTCAGTGCCTCGGAGAATTTTTTGTCAGTTACTAGCGAAAAATTAAATCCCAACTCATTTACCTCGATTTGTTTTTTTCATTTTTCTCCCTATTATGCATTAGCTGTAGATATTGGTACAATCTTGATCCCAAAATTGGTATCAATTTCAAAAGCAAAAGATGATTCTGAGGCCTCACTTGAGCCTATCAATTTTACAACTTTCATAACTTTCACAGCTTTTCCACCAATGTTTGCAGTACTTAATGAAAAATATACATCGCATGCAGATTTAATTCTCATGGATACGTCTGCTGGAACTGAGGTCTCATGCATCGTTAGAATTACAGTCATGCCCGTTGAAACAAGATATTTGCATCTGGTTAGAAAATCAAGTATACTATCTGTATCCGAATACATTGTAAGCAATGATATTGAATCTATTATGACACAATCAAAATTTTTGGCGTTACTGCTTATGTATCTACCAATGACTGGAAGCAAAAATGATGATTGTTTTTGCGACCATACTGCACCATATACATGCAATGGTAATATTGAAAACCGATTTTGTAAAAATGGTGTTGTGAAATTAAATGTGATTGTTTTCATTTTCTCAATATAGTCTTTGACTGTGTTTTCTGTTATGCACAATACTTTCATTTTGGAGGATAACATTCCTTGAATGAATTGTGCTCCTAGTGCACTCTTTCCTGTACCATGTTCTCCTTCTATCATCATCAAACAAGGCGTAGGTATGCCTCCTGCTAGTTGTCTATCTACTTCCTCATTACCTGTAGGTATTGTCCTTATCATGCTATCCTCACCGAACTTGTATCCATCACTCCGTTATCTGTTCCAAAATTGAGCGTCAAAGTGCCTCCTAGATTGGTAGGATTTTGCAACTTTGCATGTATGTTGGCGATCTCTTTTGGATCAAGTATTCCTGGATGAATAAGATCATTTGTTATACTTTGAATGCACCATTGGTCAGATACTAATGTGCCACAATTGTTGTTATAATGAAGAACTTCAGTTAATGTAGGAGTTCCTACTGTGTTTGCCTGATATGTAATTATGGTGTCAAATTCTTTGTAATTCCACAAGATTATGTTTCCAGTATTAGTCACAGAAAATGTGGCTGTAGCATTATCATGTGTATTTGCTAGCCCTGAAATACTAATGTTAGTGTGCATAATTGTATTTAGAGTATTTGACATTTGTTCTGAGGATGTGCTTAATTTGGCAGTACCATCAAGTATTGCAGGAAAAGACATCATTACATAAATAATAGAAAAAGTGACAATGCCTCCAGAAATTGCTATACTTAATCCCATACTATATCACCTACTAACAGAACGTAACGAAGTAGTCGTCACTAACTCCGTTAGGTGTTGTCACTTGTAATTCGTATACATTACTACAACTAATAGCCGATAGATTTGATATGTTGATTTGAACTGTGTTTGCTTTGTCCCAACTAGTTACTGGGCTAGCAAATGTCCACGACGGTGAAGGACCTGGTGCATTGTATACTATTCTCTGCATTGCACCAGTCTGTCCAAAATATACATCGATATTTTGTGTATTTGTAATCGAATACGTCCCAACATTTTTCACCCATGCATTTACACTATTATATGGAGAAGTACTCTGTGCATAGAGAATTTTGATATTTGTTAATACTGTTTGTTTTTGATTCTCAGTTGTCTGTGTAAATGTAGACTGGAATGTTCCTACTTTTGTCATGACTACTCCTGCAAGACTCCCTGCAATGATTACAGAAGCTATTAAGAGAATTGCTTCAGTGATAACAGCACTCCCCATTTCTAATTACCTTTTGATTCCACCGTTACTAGAGGGCTTGGAGTTTTTCCTTGACTCATCATAAGTTTAGCATATACTAGATCAGCTTCCTTGTCTGATATTCCCATGACTTTGCCAAATTTGTATAGCATGATTAGTATCTCTCTGACAGATAATCCGGATTGGTCCATCATGTTGATTATGTTGTAAATGACATGTTCATCCTCTTGTCTTAGGCCCATCAGTTTGCATTGTTCTATGAGCATATCGATTGAATCTCTGTCTACTGTCTGTAAAATTTCCTCCAATACTGATGTGGTATTCATGAGTTTTCCTAGTGTAAGACTACCGCTGAATAGCTGTTTGAATGGAAGTGTTTCTTGAAGTTCTGGTTCATGTCTTTCTTCTTCGCCCTGTTTTGGCATTGTTATTTTAGGTATCTCTTCATTTGACGAGTGTATGTGATTTGATTGTAGATTGTCTGATTCTATATCTGATTCTTTTTTTGGATTTGAAATTTCTACATTTGAATTGCGTCCATTTTGCATAGGTGATTGTTCGGCATATAGAGGAAGTGTAGGGTCGGACAGATTCTTGATGTCAATAGAGTCAAAATATTTGCGCATGAAATTAAGGGGATTGGCAATTTCTGCTTGGAATGCCTTGAGATCAGTTAATGATGTCTCAAATGTTAAAGTCAATTCCGAAATTGTAGATTTCACTGAATTAATTTCAGATCTTACATCGCTTACAATATCTTGCATTCTGGCTAGTTCTCTTTGAAATGGATCAACTGCCTTTGCTACCAAATCACCAAGTAGATTTTCATCTACAACTGGCTGATGTACAACAACTGAACTTGGTGTTGGATTTAGATTTGTAGTTGATTCTTGTCCAGGAGTTGGTAGTATGATGTCAGAAATTATTCCTCCCTCGTTTTCATTGTTTGAAATAATTCCGATTTCTTGTTTTGGAGCTTTAAATGATGTCATATCTGGGGCATCTTGTTCTAATACTGAATTGATTTGATTAGGATTTTGAATAATTTGTTTTGGTGTACCTTTTGTCATTATTTTAGGTAAAACAACTAGTATTGCACTAATAGCTACAACTGGTAATACAAAATAGTACAATGAAAATGATGTGTTAAAGAGATATTCTGGTAGTAATTCGTAGAGAAATAATCCATAACATGCAATGGAGCTTATGGCGATAAATATTCGTGTATTTCTAGATAGTTTTGTTAATAAAAAAAGGGGGTTGGAATTGATTTTCAAATCATGTTCCTCCCTATCCCAAATCCACATTTGTTGTGGTAATTGCAGGCACTTGTCTTTCTACAGTCAATGCAGAACCAGTTGGTACGATGATCTCAGCCTTGATGTTATCTAGCTGTGCTGGTCTGTCTCCTGACTTGTACA
>JARLFW010000087.1 GCA_031296345.1 Nitrosotalea sp.
CTCCGTACTACATGTAGGCATAGAATTTTCATCCAAGGACGGAAATATGCAATGATAACATGCAGTTTGATGTGGCAAGATAGTAAATACCTGACCTGAAACTCCTACTGCAGCTCCTGTTACAAATGGAATATTTTTTTTGATACAGGCTTTGTTAAGAGAATATCTTGCATTAACACTATCAAGCGCATCAATTACAACATCACATCCTTCTACGACATCTAATGCCGTATAGTCATTTACAGAAACAGGTAATGCCTCAATTATAACATCAGAGTTCATTTTTTTTAGTTTCTTTGCAGCTACCTCAACTTTGACTTGACCAATATCTGATTCATCAAACATTGTTTGTCGATGTAGATTGGATAACTCAATCACATCTCTATCAACAATCCTTATTGTTCCAATTCCCATAGCAACTAACCGTGTCACTATAGGATTACCAAGTCCGCCCACTCCAACAACACATGCTTTAGATTTTTTTAGTTTGAGTTGACCCTCATAACCAATTTCTTCCAGCATTACTTGTCTAGAATATTTTTCTAGATCTCTACTTGATAGTTCAGATCCTCCAGCTACTGCAGGCAACACGTAAATCTCATCCCCATCTTTTAGTGATGTTTCCATACCTCCTGAAAATCGCATATTTTTTCCGTTGATGTATATGTTGATAAGTGATCTAGGAGAACCATCAGGATTAAGAACTCGTCTTTTGAATTCATCTCCCAGTTGTTCTGAAATTTTAGCAAATGCTTCCAAAAGAGTAGAAGCTATCAAGTCTACTTTCTTTTCGCCTCCCCCCTTGTTCAATACGGAAGGAATTGTAAATTTGATATTTGCCATCTATCTCACCAATGCTGAAATTTTACCAAAATCAGCCTGCATTACTTGAGGTTTTGGAAGCACTTCCATCATAACTTCCGTTGTTTTTAGTCCATTACCAGTAACATAACATACAGTGCAATCATTCTTGTCAATTTTTCCTTCATCAACCATTTTTTTTAATACTGCCACAGAAACACCACCGGCAGGCTCTGTAAATATGCCTTCAGTTCTGGCTAGTAATAGTATAGCATCCAAGATTTCCTTGTTATTAGATTCCTCAGCAAAACCATTGTATTGTTTTAGTCGTTTTAATACATACTGTCCATCACCTGGATCACCTATCGCTAAACTTTTTGCGATGGTATTCGGAGTTTCTACTGGAGTTACTACTGAAAGTTTTTTCTTGAAAGCATCAACAATAGGTGCACAACCATGTGGCTGGGCTGCAATCATATGCATATTAGATACTTGATTGATTAATGAAATATTTTCTAGTTCTTCAAAGCCCTTACAAATAGAATTTAACATGGCTCCACTACCAACTGGTACAATAAGTTGATCAGGCACTTTCCAGTCGAGTTGTTCTGCTACTTCATAAGCTAGTGTTTTAGATCCTTCCACGTAATACGAACGCATGTTTATGTTTACTATTCCTATACCTTTGCTGTCACCTATTTGTGCTGCAATTCGATTTGCGTCATCATATGTTCCATCAACAGATATGAAATTAGCACCGTAAGCGAGCGCTTGTGTTATTTTTGCATGTTCAATATCACTAGGTGCAAATATGTAACAAGGAAAATCACCTTTTGCGGCATGTGCTGCTGTAGCTGATGCAAGATTTCCTGTAGATGCACAGCCTACTGCAGAAAGACCAAATTCTTTTGCTTTTGATACGGCTACTCCAGCAGGTCTGTCTTTAAATGAAAATGTAGGATTTACTGAATCATTTTTTATGTAAAGATTATTCAGACCTAGTGATTTACCTAATTTTTCTGCCTTGATCAGTGGTGTCATGCCAGCACCGATACTTACGATATTGAATTTAGATTCAATTGGTAAAAGTTCATGATATCTCCAGTAGGTATGTTCGCGATTTGCAAAAGTGTTCTTATTTACAGATGGAAAATCATAACATACATCTAGAGGACCAAAACATTCCTCACAAATGTACTTGAATGTAGGCTCATATTCCTTCTTACATTCTCTGCATTGTAGAAATTTTATTTTTCCCAAGACAATTCTACTTTATAAAATACTACATAAAAAATCCTAATATTAATTTAAGTGACACTTAATTTATGAATTCCTAAGATTAAGTGAAAATTAATACAAAATTACATATAATTCTAAAAAAGATCTATCAATGAAAGAGGCCATAGTCTGAAAATTTTGTAAATTAAGAGATTTTATGAATTTTTTACAAGTAGAAGAAATATTAATGATATCATTAGAATGAAACACGAAAATTGAAAATAAAACAGAGATCAAAAAAGAAGAAGCATTTAGGAAAAATAATCACATTAATTGTATTAGTAGGAATAGTTGCAGCTATAGTTTACTCTTATTATCAACAAGAAGCAAGCAAAGGACAACCATGGCAATGGATTACTTCGGGACCATTTTCAATTAATAAGAATCAATACAAACTTGGAGAAAATATTTTCATGATAGTAAGCGGTTTAAAACCAACTGATGTTGGAGAAATCAATATTGTAGATCCTGCGGGAGTCACTTTTACTAAAATACCATTTAATGGAACAATGAAATCTAGCTTTAAACAGTTTTTCAAACCTGAAACTCTATCTTCACTTGGATTATGTAATGCAACTGACCTTGTTGGTCATTGGAATATA
>JARLFW010000088.1 GCA_031296345.1 Nitrosotalea sp.
ACAGGGTTTTAAAAGTTATCGAAAAATCTTCATCAGTTATTACTCTCCCTACGGCTGATTTTTCAGATCGCCTAGTATTTCGTTTGTGGATTGTAGTAAAGCGGTTGCCTGATTATCAATTACCACAGGGTCATTCTCCATATCAAGTCCTACCTTTAACACGTGGATAAATTCAGGATTTCTATGAATCTGATTTTTAACACTAAGCAGATTGTTTCTGTTTACGTATCCAAGATAAAAGTAGCAATCTGAAAGAAGGGAATTATCTACAAGATATTCATATTTTTTTGTGATGATTTCAGAATTCCCATTTTTTTCTACCATATTAGAAAATCCAACGGTCGATTTAACCATCCTTGAGAGAAGCGATGTTGATGATCTTTCAATACCAAGAATCTGATGTATTATAGAAAACTTTTGGTTTACTTTATCCTTTTTCATGTTTCTAATTACCTCAAGCATATGAGTTGGACTTGGTCTCTTCAGATTGAGACAGAAGATAGCATCAGCCAAATAATACGATGCACATTTTATCCATGCTCCTGCAAAAGGATCATTGATTTTTGTAGAATCTCTTGCTTTGTTAGCAAGAATTCCAGCATCAACAAGACAGCTCCTAGCATGAGAAGATACAATCTGTTCTTTCTTTTCTTTTATTTTTGATAATAACATTCTGAGTTTCCATTGATCATCATTTATGATAGTTAAATCCTGTAGTTGGTGTAATGTATTACTACTAGAATCATCAAGAGAACAATGATGTATCTTGATAAAATCATTTTCAATACGATGAACTGATTCGCCAGATTTTTCATCCATCACAGTTATGTTATACTCGCAACATTGGAAATGAGTTCCGTCACTTCTACAACCTCCCAATCCAACAGGGAAATCAGACATTGAAAGCAGAGCAGGAATCTGTTTTACATCCATAAAGAACCAGTCTAAGATTTTGCTATAAAGTATCCAAGCTGTTAAAATTTACAAATCCATTCAAAGGCAAAACGTTCCTTTAAATTGCTATTCTTTATGGTTTTAAGCTAAGCTCCTGTGGTGTAGTCCGGCTAAGCATACTGCCCTCTCAAGGCAGTGATCCCGGGTTCAAATCCCGGCGGGAGCACTCTTCATATATTTTCATCAAAACATTCTACACTTTAGTTTCAAGATATTTCAATTAAATTCCAAAAGAGTTTGTCACATATTCTTTAAGATGATATTGCAATGTTACAGAACCGTCAGAATTCTCTGTAATAGATATTCCTCGAATTGAAAATACGGAATCTGAAAAATCTTTTTTCATATCTTTTGGCATATTCAATATTCCCTTGTACACAGTTCCATTATCGGTTGGACACGTAACTGTGATAGATTCACCACTTCCATAAGCAAGACAATTATTGTACGATTTTCCAGATTGAGTTGGAAAAGTATCAATGGCATGCACCGTAATATTATTTGAATTGGTGGCCTGAGCTTCATCTTGGATCCCTTGAGGAATACCAGCGTAGGAGGTAGTAACTAGTCCAAGAATAAGAAATCCAGCAACTACGCCAATAGCAAGAAATGAGAAATGTAATGAATTCTTGCGAGTCTTTGAAGACACATTAGGACTAACTTCAGCAAGCATTGGTTTTTGGTTCAATATGGAATTCTTCATACATGGGTTATGAGATTGTAGAAGAGTTGTACGATTACAGACTTTGCATATCTTTTGAGTTGCCTTTCTACAATCAGGACATATCAAATGGCCCGCAAGTTCGCCTCCACAAGTTCTACATGATTCATCAGGCATAAACATACAAAATTTTGATAATAATTAAGGAATGAGAAGAATTTGTTCTATGAATTTCTACTCAAGATTTAAATTCAAAATCAGCAGCACTTGACGATCTCAGGATTTGATCAGTTTACAGTGACAGGAATTTGAGATACATCTGTCAGCGGTATAGCAGATGACAAGCTGTTCCAAACAAACACTTCAACTATGTATTGTCCAGCATTCTTTGGAATCCAGACTTGAGATGTTGTAAAGGCTTGGTTTGGGAGCATAGATGCAGAAGTACTTTCAAAATATTCTGTTTCACCATTACTGCCCAGTACCTGTACCATATATGCAAATTTTTGTTCAGATTGACCATTATTTGTAAGCGTAGATTCCACACCAATTTGCTGACCAGCATGAAAGCTAGTAATCTTTTGGCCAGATGTATCTACCATGGTAGGCTGAGTCATTGAAATATTACTATTCATAGCCATTGCAGATTGTGCAAATCCAAATAGTATCAGAACAGACCCGAGGAGAAATAATGAAGTCTTCAACAATTTGAGAAACTGGCATGGATATAAAACAATTACTTATGAATCATAAGTAAGAATAATCATTCATCATAATCACGTACAAATTTGTAGTCATTCAGTGATTCTTTTTACTATAATCTCATGTCCTTCGTAAACGTGTGAGGCATGATTTACCTTTATTATTTCATTTACTTTTTGTTCTGAAAAATATTTTTCATTATACCTACCTAAACTTTTTTTACAGTTAAAACAGTAAATCTCCCAAGACTCCATACATAAAAAATGGTTTTATTGTATTTAAGATTCTATATTTGAAGATCCAGGTTGATCTTTATTTTGATAGAATTGAATTTTAGAGACTTTGTAATAAATTACCTCTCCTCTTCTTTCAATTACTGCAAGCACTGGTTCCTTGCCCATTGTAGTAATGTCTTCTATTTGTTTTTGTAGTAATCCAATCTTCTCCCTCTTACCTTCAGTTAATCCAAATACGACGTATTTTGCACCTTTTTCTCCAAATTGCCCTCGTTCATAAACTCGAAAATCTGAACCAAATCCAAATCCATCTTTTGCAACATACCCTCTAGTTCTAAGATCTCTATATATCAGAAATTTAGTGAAAGAGTCAGGATCAAGTTTAATGCATTCTGCCATCAAAGTATCAAAATCTATCTGATGAGTTCCTCGGAAGAGATTTAATTTATCAACATAAAGCAAGTATAAAGATTCAAAAGGTTTGAGGAAAAATTTCTTTTTTATCAGTTCTCCAAATCCTTTGAGTTCTAAGACATGTTGCATGTCTTTGTCAGATACAAGAACGTGATCTTTTACTAGAACTCCTTCTACTTTAGACTCTAACTCAGACATTGAGATTCAATGGATTATTATCAATATAATAGATCGTGTTTTTACAGGGAAAAATCAGTTCTGGAATAGATAGAAAAAGAATTCCATTAGGCGATAACTAAGAAATAGATAACATCGAGAATGTTTGTAGTAATTTCAGCACCGACAACATCTAGGAAGCATGGATATGATCTCACGGTTAAAATATAGGGCTTTAAGTAAAAAAATGCGTTATCATGCACGGAGCAAATTACCGAGTTGGAAATGGTCAACCATATACAAGGAAGAAGTATATCAAGGGTAAACCGCAAATAAAAATTGCAAAATTCTATGGAGGAAAAAAAGATGGAGATTATGATTTTTGCGTACAGCTTTGTTCTCAGCAAAAGATGCAGATAAGACACATGGCAATTGAATCTGCAAGATTATCTGCAAACAAGGCAATCGAAACAGTTACTGGAGAAACAGGCTACTACTCTACATTGAGAGTCTATCCACATATTTTACTAAGAGAGAATAAAATGATTGCAACCGCAGGTGCAGATAGATTATCAGAAGGAATGCGAGGAGCATTTGGTAAAGCTGTAAGTTTAGCGGCGCGTATAGAAATTGGACAAGTGATTATGGAGGCACATGTGAAAAAAGAACATCTTGAAGCAGCAAAAAAAGCCCTACATGGTGCATCTGTAAAACTACCATGTACTCCATTGCTCAAAGTAATTCCGTTAAAACCTGCTTTAGCTTAATTTCAAAGAGTCAAGAATCTCTTTTTGTTTCTTATTTAGCATATCAAGGAATTCATCAAACTCATCATTTGTTGGATTACGTTTTAGAATTCTTCTGCATTGATAATAAAAAGAGTTGTACAATCTTCCTATCACTATTCCATAACCAAACGAGTCAGAGTGATCCTTCAATTCATCTAGTGATTTTACAATTTTAAAAATTTCATCGGATTTATCTGCAACCTCATTTATTTTTTGATTTAATTTTACTTCGAGTAGTTTATCCATGACATACCTTTACAACATCATGTTAAAAAATAGTATTCTAAACAGTACCCTTTAATAGACTAATAATTTCTAAATCGGTTAAGCGGTTGTAGTATAGCTTGGTTATTATGCGGGATTGCCAATTCTGCGACCCGGGTCCAAATCCCGGC
>JARLFW010000089.1 GCA_031296345.1 Nitrosotalea sp.
AAAAAGAGGTTTTATTATTTTTTGAATGACATACAATTCTCCTTTATCAGTTAAAAAATAGGAATCATTGTCGACGTATTTTTTAGTCAATGCAAATAGTTTGTGTTCAGAAAGTTGTGCAGCCTCTCCCTTCAATCTTTCTTGCTCATTATCAAAGTCATCTACATTTATTTTCATTTTAACAGTCATACACATGTCTCTCATGACACCATTCAGATTTTTGGGGGCAGTAACATGTTTAATTACGTAAAAGAGAAACCATTTTTGAAAATCAGTTAACTGTTCATATTTTATTAATGCGGTCATTGTTTTTCTTTTTAATTTATTACTATTTCTAGATAAACTTGATCATGTTTGAGACATTGACCTGAAATATCCTTCAGTTCTTCTTCTATTTACTCTCCAAAGTGCTCTGTTCGCTATTTCACTACCGTATTTGTCCCTCAAGTACTTCATCATACTCTTTCTGACCCTTCCAAAGCGTTCTTTATCGGTAATAATCGACTCTTCGCAGACTAAATCACCATTATTCTCCTTTATTGTCTCAGATTCTGTTGGTTTTCTGTGAAATATCCGCACGTTGTATTTTATATCTAAATCGAGCTAAAAATGTTTCTTTGAAAGAAAATTAATTAAAAAATAAGGTAGTTTTCAGTACGTATCTAACTGGAATTACTTAGATAACGCCCCGAAAAACTTGCGAATTCCTATTACGCCACATATCATCATCATGCCAATTCCTAATCCTGCTGGTAATACCCAATTAATTGAATTGATTGAATTTTGGGAGATGTCATTGTTAATGGAATTAACACTGATCAATGTGACTGCCAAGCTGACTAAGAAAGTTATTGCAAGTAGCTTTTTGCTCACATATTCACCTCCTTCATGGGTCAGAGTAGTTTTTGTTGAATATAAGGATCGACTAACTATGTTCCTGAAGTCAAAAAAGTTATTGATAATCCACTTTACCGAAATTAAACGGATAGATTTCATTACTTTCTAAAAACTTGAGCTGTTGTTTTGTAAAAAATTTGGTATAGAGGTCTTTATGGTTTTGTTGTATTTGTCTGAAAAATAAAGTTCTCAGAATGTCAAGTCGCATCTTACAATCATTAACTTGATAACTGAAATCCTTCCAATGAGCACCAAGTGAATATACTGACATTATCACACTATCTAATGCAAACAAAGACATAGAAAAATCACTGATTGCATCTAGTCGTTTTTGTTTTTGAATATCTCTATTCATCTTTACAAAATTCTGGAATTTATCGTTGAGTGTCTTGTATTCTTTGTTGTAAAATTCTAGAAACTTTTCTTTGAGTCCAAACAATCTTCCTTGAAGTGTATAGAAGACCATGTGAGTTCCTCTAGTACCCATGTAATCATGTTTAGATTCATCATCCAAGTTCTTGACAGGAATTCTGATTTTTTCCTCTGGAACCCTGAAGACCTTTCCCTCACGAACTAGATCCTGGAGATATTTTTCAAAAGTTCTTGGTGATGTGATTCCCTTTGATACTATAATTTTCTTTAATTGGTTATGTGATATGATAAAGTGCTTACTCAATACCTTGAGAATGGCTTGTTTTATGCGTAAATCTGCACTACCCAACGTGCACTAGTGCAAAGCCCTCGATATTATGTATAATGATCCTGCGAAAAACGGATCATGCCCAAAATACAATCTCTCAAAAACAGATTGAAAGACATTGAACGTGAACTTGAATCACTAAAAATATTCAGGCTTACGCCTCAATTAAAAAAGTTTCAAAGATCGTTGATTGGTGAGCAGAGTTTTGTCAGAAATGAATTGAAAAAGATTTCTGTAACAAAGGAAACTAGAGACGCACTTAGAACCCAAGTGGTTATAATTGCAAACAAGAATCGCTCAGAAAAAATGAAACGTACATGGAGATATCTTAGAGCAATAAAGGAAAACTATCCTGTTGATCTATCTACAAAAGAACTTCGAACTGCACTAAAAAAACACCGACAAGGACTTGAAACGGATGTTCCAGATGTGGCTTGGAGAAATCCTAGTCCATGACTTTTTTTCCTGCTTCAAATGTAAAATCATTAGACAACATCCGAGTACGTAAACAAAATAGAAATCCAAATAATTTATCCGTTCTTCCAAATGTTATTGCAGTAGATACAGAAACTGATGATGGAAATATTTTCTTGATTGCAGTATCAAACGGTAATTATCTGGATCATCCAAACATTAATTTTGAAAGCGTAGCCAAATTTCTTTTAAAATATGAAGGCAAATTAATTTTCTTTTACAATTTGGGATATGATGCAGAATGCATTTTAAAATTATTACCTGAACATGTGTTAAAATCATACAAGTGGAAAAGAGATTTAAAATTCTCATATCTAGGATACAAAATACTTTACATAGATAGAAAAAAACTTACGGTATCCAAAGGAAATCATTCTGTAAATTGTTATGACATACAACAATACTATGACAACAAGACACTCTTAGAGGCATATTCAGAGAACATCAGAAAACCTCTAGATCCTCAATACCTCTCCATGAAGAAAAAACGGGATATTTTCTCGTTATTTTACTATTCTAGGCACAAAAATCAGGTTAGAGAGTACTGTATCCAAGACTGTATTCTCACAAAGGAACTTACTGAAAACTGGATCAAGATATTCCATGATACGTATGGGTTCTATCCTGCAAACTGGATTTCATCTGGATATCTAGCTGAAAAGGTCTTGATCAATAATGAAATAAACATTCCTTTGTTCCATGAATTACCATACGAAGTTCAAGATATTGCAAGGTCTGCATTTTGTGGTGGAAGATTTGAACTAATTCAACGCGGTTACATTGGATATTGTTGTCTTTATGATATCAATTCTGCATATCCTTTTGCATTAACTACTCTTCCAGATATTACAGATGGTAAGTGGACATCTTCCAAGAAAATAAATCCTAAATCAAAACTTGGGTTTTTTCACATACTTGCAGATGTAAACAATACTGTAAAGATATGTCCATTTCCGTTTAGAAAGAAAAATGGAACTATATGCTATCCTTGTGGAAAATTTGAGACATATGTTACACTAGATGAATTAAAGGCAGTAGAAAATGATCCTAGAATAAAATATACGATTTTAGAGTCATGGCAGTTTATTCCAAACAAAAACTGTGGTTATCCTTTCAAGGATTTCATCGAAGAGCAGTACTATTCCAGAATGAAACTAAAGAAAGAAAAGAATCCGCTTGAAAGAGCGATTAAGATTATTCTAAACTCCATCTATGGAAAGACAGTACAGACTAAACCTCACAATACAATGGGAAATTTGTTCAATCAGGTAATAGGATCATATATCACTGGATTTGCAAGAGCGGAGCTTTACAAGTTTGTAAGAAAATATAATTTAGAAAATGATGTTGTTGCCTTTGCCACGGATTCTATTGCAGTTAGAAAAAAGATTCCAAACTTACACAGTGAAAAACTAGGTGAAATGAAACTAGACAAGGAAGGACATGATGTAATATTTCTCTCAAATGGCTTTTACAGGTTTAATGGAATATGGAAAAAACGTGGCATTGGCTATGACAATGAGAAGAAACAGGAAATTGAACATGAGGATACTCTTGTAGATAAAGACGGTATGCTCTACATCAGGGTCAAGACCACTAGGAATACGCACATCAAGAGCGGTATTTTGTACAATATGCTCAAAAAGGTAGGCAAAATTGAAGTCTATGAGAAGAAGATCAACCTAAATTCTGATAAGAAGAGGCTTTGGTTGTCTGAACTAAAGTCGTTAAATGATGGTTCATTTTGTGATTCTATTGCGATGCCTATCGATATTGTAGGAAAATTGGTTTCTAAAGAGGAAGTGGAATTTTATGATGATGAAAAATATGAGCCTGAAAGTGAATTATAGGCAAATTTCGGTAGACTCCAGATTCTTTTTAAAGATGGTTTTTCATCATTCTTGTGTTTGTCCAGTACAGAACAGAAAATTTGTTATTTCATAATGCCTTTTTCAAGTACAGTTAATGTAAAAGAGGCAGAATGGACTGAAACATATGAAAAATTTCTTAGACCTGCAATGGAATCTTTTGGCTTTTCATGTAAGAGGTCTGAGATAGGGAATAGACCGATCACGAAGTATATTGTACAAGATTTGAAAAATTCACACATGGTAGTTGCTGATTTAACAGATTGCAATCCAAATGTAATGTGGGAATTGGGTGTAAGACATTCTCTGTCTCCAAAGACTATAATGATTGCTAGTGAAAAAATGAAAGGAACCATACCATCCGATCTATTTCCGTATGGACTGGTTTTTTATAAAGAAGATAGAACTGCGTATTCCGATTTCGTAAAAGACATTGCAAACGTGTTAAATAAAATGGAAAAAGACCCCGCAAACAACAGTGGACCAGTTTTTGATTCACTCAAGATGGATGAATTGACATTACTGTCTTTTGAAAGAAGACAAATTTTGAATAAATTAACAGGTTTAATGAGCGAAACTGCTGAAAATATTAGAATAGCTAACAAAATTCTTAATGAGAAAAATGCAGTAAACGCTAATAATGTTATAGC
>JARLFW010000090.1 GCA_031296345.1 Nitrosotalea sp.
GGAATCTTGATCAAAAATATGCAATGCTAGTTGCAATAGGTTTCTGTGGTGGATTAACTACAATGTCATCCTTTGCGTTGGATACATCTAACTTGATTAATGACAGGCAATATTCTTTAATGGCATTCAACATAATAACAAATGTTGGATTATCACTTGGTGCAATATTTGGAGGCAGAGCTTTGACAAGTGTAATACTTGAGGGATTGAAATAAAATGAGAACTACAAAGATGTGGTCACTTGTAATAAGAATAAAGAGAAATGATACAGCAAGAGGAAAACGTGCTCACATCCTAATACTTGATATTTTAAAGAAAGGAAACATTACGGGAGCCACGGTATGGACAGGCGTTGATGGATATGGAAAGCGTGGCAAGTCCACTCTTCATTTAGAAGGAATAGCAGTAAACATGCCACTTATCATAGAAGCAATCGATGAACTAGAAAAACTTGAAAAGATTCTGCCTGAGATCAAGGAGGTAGTTGACGATAACGGTCTGATTACGATGCAAGAAGTTGGCGTGTTATAGAACAATAAACCTCGGCAAGTTACCCAAATCTAATTTTTAAAATACTCATTATTTGAATACCAACTTTTTGGGTTCAGACATGGAGGATTCAAAATTTGAGTTTTGGTATAATTTTATAAAAAGTGCAAAATCTACAGCCTTGACTATATCCCCCTATCAAAAATGGGATCAATCGGATTTGAACCGACTACCTCAGGTACCCAAAACCCGATCATACCAACACCCGACAACACAACATAACCCATTTTTGCATACATGTGCAATTTTGCATACATGATATGTGACTGTTTTAGTTGCAACACAGTTATGCATTATTAATTTCCCCAAACCGCGTAAAGTTTAGAGGATGTAACATTTACATGATTTCTGATACTTTGAGCCATTCGGCAAATAGATTATCAGTAAATTCGTAGATTCCACGTTCCCGTCTTTTCAAAACTGCCTTGCTACAAAGTGAAACTAATGCTGAACTTATGGTGGCATTACTCATGAATTCATCCTTTTCAATATCTGTAGGCTTTTTTTCAGGAGACTTTGCAAGTGCCTTTAACACCTTAATTTCTGACGGGGTCTGGTTTTCTGTAAATTCTTTAAATGATTGCTCTCCTTCTTTCTTTAATATCGTTTTAACAATATCATAAAGTTTTTTGCTATCAAGTTTTACCATATCATGTAACTGAATTTCATTTCCTAAAAGCTGTAGATTGTATGGAATTCCACTAGAAATCTTGTAAAATTCTTCTTTTGTTTGACTGTCAATAAACTTTAGACCTGGAAGATAATGTGTGATGAACTTATCAAATTCATCCTTAGTAAAAGGTTCTACTTCTCGAAGAAGTAGCTGTTTGTAGAAAGGCGCACTTGTTTTTGCCACCAAGTTATCTAGTGTATCACGATAAGATCCTGAAACCACTAGTTTTGTATACTTGAAGTCTTCAAATAATGTGCGTATCAATTTTACTATATCGAATCCCATCTTTCTGTTTTTTTCTCCATAAGTGAGCTCAACTATGGACGGAAATTCATCGATGATCAGAACACATTTGGTTTTTGTCATCTCTGCCAAATGTTCTATTAAAGAGATAGATTTTGTAACAGCTTCCTCGACATCCTCTGATTCTTTTTTGATATATGATAAGTATAGCTTGAGATCTTCTGCAACTTTGGCAGATAAATTAAGGCCAGAAAGAAAATTGCCTAATGCTTTTGCGCCAGTTACTAGAAGCTCTTCAAATTTGAATTTCTTTGGTAGTTTATGTTCAAATGCACTTAATGCAACTCTATCCAATACTCTTGTAAATTCATCAACAGTAGTTGGCAAGATTCTCCATATTGAGATATAGATAACAGGTATACGCTGTTTTGTCAATCTACTTTCAACCTCTTTTAGTATACTTGTTTTTCCTATACGCCTTATTCCTGACAACGAGAAACCAATTTTATTCTTGGAGGAGAGCTCTCTTGTTAATTCGCCAACTAGTTCTTCTCTTCCTATGAAGTCATCTCCGGTTACTGAATATAGCGTAAACGACACACTATACTGTAACCTTTACAGGATTTAAACTTTACAGGGTTTGGGGAAATTAATAATGCATAACTGTGTTGCAACTAAAACAGTCACATGTTACGCCATCTGGCGTAACGCCTTTTGGCGTAACAAATTCATCTTTAAAATTGGAACAGATGGATACACAGAATCTTTCAAGATGCAAGGTGCTCATTTACTGTAGATTGACACAGCAACAACAAGGACTCGACAGTCTCCTCTTTGCTCTTGTAGGATATCTCTCCGATGACTGACAATAGGGCATTTACCAGATTCATGTATGGTCTGATTGCATTGCTAACAATTAGATCAAAAAATTCGTGTCTCAGAGTTTCCAGTGCCATGTGAGAGCTTGTGTAATAGATGTAGATTGTATTGCCTATGACTTCGCCTTCTTTTTTCCCATTCTGTCTTGGAGACCAGATTATCTTGAGCTCTTTTTTGATTCCTGTAATGGACTTGAGTCTGTCAAGCTCATCTTGTAATGATTTGGAAGATGTTGTCGACATTACAGGACAAGATCCAGTTTCTATTTAAGAACTAAAATTCTGGTTATCAAAACTAGATAACTTGTCAGTAATGTATTATCTTGTTTATACTCTAGACAATGTAGACATTATTTGTAGAC
This sequence comes from Nitrosotalea sp., assembly GCA_031296345.1. Lineage (GTDB taxonomy): Archaea > Thermoproteota > Nitrososphaeria > Nitrososphaerales > Nitrosopumilaceae > Nitrosotalea. Next base: position 2,706 of record JARLFW010000090.1, read on the forward strand.
A
>JARLFW010000091.1 GCA_031296345.1 Nitrosotalea sp.
CAAATACGTATTGAAAGCATGGAATTTCATCCATCACAGTTACCAATTGCTCATTCTTTTGTGATCGAGGATGAACGAAAATCTGCAGATGTGGCTGCACAAATGGTAAGAATGGGTTTTTCAATGCAAAAAGGTGCATTCAAAGTAATCATGACAAAAGAACAAAAAGTTGCAAAGAAGATCGGGTTTACAATAATGAATGAATTAAATTTCGGATTAAGAAAAGCAAAGCAAGAACGCGATGTCAGATATTGGATATACAGTCAGGACAAAGATCATTATGCAATGGTTTTGATAAGCTCCAAAGTCATGCAAGAATTAGGTTTTTGATTTATCACCGATGAGTTTCATCTTTAATTTCTTTATCAAAGATAAGTTCGATCTTTAATTTCTTGGATACAATATTGGCAATCAATATACCAAAGATTACACCAGATATCACAGTTGTCGGATATTCTTGCAACAAGTATAATCTACTAATCGAGACAACTGTAGGATAGATCCACAAAAGGTAGCATCCCCGAGGAAAACGTCTAGACAAGGCATACCCAACAATAAACGCAAATATCGTAGTTCTCACAGTAGCTCCCGCAGGGAACGTACCAATAATCTGGCATGGCACCCCAACATCCGCTCCCGATTTAAGTGGCAGTTGAGCCCCCAAGTACTCTAGCGTTGGTTTTTCATATCCAGTATAACATCTCATGTAGGCTACAACCATGCTACCTACCAATAATGAAAGAAGTAACACTAGACCAAGTCGCCTTGTTCTCTTGATTATAAACAGAATAATGCTTACAAATATGGGATATAGTACCCACCCAAGTTCTGTGAATACACCCATGGTAAGATCTATCGTTCTATTACCTACAAGTTTTGAAATATAACTTTCAAAGCCAGTGTCATATACCAATACTATTTTTGCAACAGCAAGATAAAGTAGAATTAAAAAAGCTACTAATAGCAAGAAAAATGTTCTACTTCTTATATCGAAGATCCAATTCTGCAAAGAAATCTCCTCCCAAGTATTAACATCTGTACTAAGATCGGGTATCCTACCATATTAAAATCAAAGTACTCGTCTTTGAAGAGGTTTCCTTTGATCGTTTTCTGACTAAAAGATTTTAACCACACCTCAAGATAGGATCGACATTGAAGATCCTAACAATAGACGATTTTGATACCAAAGGTAAAACTGTTTTTCTTAGAGTCGATATGAATTGTCCCATTGATCCTGTTACCATGAACATAATTGAAACAAGTCGAATTAGAGAATCAACAGAATCTCTTAAAGATCTGGAAGGTGCCAAGGTAGTTATCGGATCACACCAGGGAAGAGTTGGAAACAAAGATTATACTGGAATGGAAAAACATGCAAAGGTACTAGAACAAATCCTGGGGCGCAAAATAAAATACATTGAAGATGTAATTGGTTCTGAAGCACAAAGAGAGATTAAAAATATGAAAGATGGTGATATCATACTGCTTGATAATTTAAGATTATGTGCAGAGGAAAATTATGAGTTTGCAGCTTCTGAAGCAGCTAAAACAATAATGGTACAAAGATTATCAAAGTTATTTGATATATGCGTCTTAGATTCATTTCCAAGTTCGCACAGATCACATCCATCAATAATTGGCTTTGCACATGTTCTTCCATCTTGTGCAGGTAGATTGGTAGAACGAGAAGTAAGAAAGTTAGATGAGATAATGACTGTTGCCAAGGGGCCTCATGTGGTTGTGCTCGGAGGATCCAAAGTGGTAGACAGATTAGAAGCAATTAAGGAATTAATTCAAAACGGTAGAGCTGATCAAGTTCTTCTCACAGGTGTAATTGCCAATGTATTCCTAAGAGCTCAGGGAAGAATAAAGTTCCCGCTAGGAATTAAAAGAGAAGAAGAAGTAGTTGCAAAAGCACATGCATTAATTGGTGAATATCCAGAGGTGTTTTCATTTCCTGTAGATATTGCGGTAGATAGAAATGGAAAAAGAGTAGAGATGGATGTTCGTGAAATCGCAAAAGGTGAACAAATATTTGATTTGGGGCCAAAATCAGTCGATTATTATCTAAAATCAATCCAGGGTGCAGGAACTGTCTTTATGAGCGGCCCTGCAGGATTTTTCGAAAATGAGAATTTCAAGTTTGGAACAGAGTCATTGCTCAAAGGAGTAGCAAATTCATTTGCAACTACAATTGTAAGCGGAGGTCATCTAACTGCAGCGTTGAAGAGATACGGTCTTGCCGAGAAAATAAATCACATCAGTACTGCGGGCGGAGCTTTGGTATTGTACTTGACAGGGGCAAAACTGCCAATGATCCAAGCATTAGAAGAAGCAGCCGCTAGATATCGTTCTAAATAGTTGCCTTACACTCCGAGTTAGGACAAACTCGAGGTTCCATCTTTCCCAAGTAAATTTCTTGGTTACATGAATTACATTTTATTTTTTCTACTACATCAAAGAGCTTGTAATGATTAGTAGTAAAGTTCTGGGCAATCTGCCTGATAAGACCACCTTCACGTAATTGATTAAAGTATTGTTCTACATCATCAATTGTAAGAGAAGGATCTAATCCATCATTTCTGAGTAATTCAAAGATTTCATCATTTGTAAATCTCAGATTGGCATCGTTAAATTTTTCAAAAATGATTTTTCTAATCTGGAGCGGTAGCGCCGCACTAGATATAGTCAATTTAGTAAAGACCCGAGGCTTGTTCTTTTATCTGATCTGCTGATGCAGTATCTTTTAGCTTGTCAATAATATAGGAATAGAGACCAGACTTGAGAACCTTTAATGATAATAAAGCACACTTTATTCTAGCAGGTCCGAGATCATGCAATCCTAAATTATCAAGAATATCGTCTTTTGTAAGTTTTTTCACATATTCAAAATCTTTGCCCATGATAAGCTCTGTAAGCATTGATGCACTTGCCTGGCTTATGGCGCATCCTTTACCTGTGAATTTTACATCTGCAACCTTATCATCTTTTATGTTAAGATGCATTTCTAGCTCATCACCACAAAGGGGGTTACTGTCTCGTTGAGAAATATCTGGATCTTGTATCTTACCATAATTTCTCGGGTTTCTGTAATAATCAAGTATTATCTCTCGGTAAATATCAGCACTACTCATATCCTAAACAACTCCTTTGCCCTGTTAAGAGATTTAACAAAAACATCTACCTCTTCTTTCGTATTATAGATATAAAAGCTTGCGCGGGATGTTGCAGATACATCTAATCTTTCCATCAAGACTTGTGCACAATGATGACCAGAGCGTATGGCAATTCCATCTTCGTCAATTATAGTAGCAAGATCGTGTGGATGTATATCTCCCAAGTTAAAAGAAATAACACCTCCTCGTTTTGTTATGTCCTTTGGACCATACAGAATCATTCCTTTCATTTGAGAAAGTTTATCCAACGCATATTTTGTCAATTCCATTTCATGTTCTCGGACATTGTCCATACCTATTTTATCAAGATAATCTATTGCGGCAGCAAATCCTATTACATCTGCAATGTTAGGAGTTCCTGCTTCAAACTTGTATGGAAGATCATTCCATGTTGTCTCATATTTGTGAACCTCACGTATCATATCTCCTCCACCGTTGAATGGAACCATCCCTTGAAGTAGTTCTTTTCTTGCCCAAAGGACTCCCACTCCAGTAGGACCAAGCATCTTGTGTGCAGAAAAAGCAAAAAAGTCGCAATCAAGTTTTTGTAGATCAACTTTAAGATGCGGAACAGATTGTGCTCCGTCAATTAATACTCGTACGCCATATTTTTTGCATCTCTTGACAATCTCCTCAGAGTTTGTTATTGTTCCTAAAACATTAGACATTTGACTAAATGTTACAATCTTTACTTTTCCAGTCTGGAGATATTTATCCAGATGATCAAGAATCAGTTCGCCATTATCATCTACACCAATGTATTCGAGTTTTGCACCTTTTTCCTTTGCCAAAAGTTGCCATGGAACTATGTTACTGTGATGCTCATATTCCGTAGTTACTATAATGTCGTCTTTGTTAACATTCTGTCGTCCCCATGCATAAGCAACAAGATTAATTGCCTCAGTAGTTCCTCTAACAAAGACAATTTCTTCACGATTTTTTGCATTGATGAATTTTGCCACCTTGTCTCTTGTTGCCTCATATGCAAGTGTTGCCTCTTCAGCAAGTTCATGAACTGCCCGGTGTATATTGGAATTGTAAGTTAGGTAAAAGTTGCTGATGGCATCAATTACTTGGATTGGTTTCTGAGTAGTTGCAGCATTGTCAAGATAAACAAGTGGTTTATCCTTGTGTACCTTTCTTTTTAGAATAGGAAAATCATTTCGAATACTTTCAACATTTATGAAACTTGTTTGCAAATTAATTAACCTCGATGTAGATCTCGTTTTGTTCTATTTTAACATTGTAGATTTTTAGCGGTAGTTCAGCTGGAAGGTTCTCAGGTATACCTGTCTTTAGATTAAAAGTTGAGAGATGTAATGGACATGTTACACCCTCTTCAGTTAATATGCCAGTTGAAAGGTCGGCATCTGCATGAGTACATATTCTATCAGAGGCATAGATTTTTCCGTCTAGATTTGCAAGTAGGATCTTCTTGTCATTGTAATCAAAGTCAATCATCTCACCTTTCTTTAGCTGATTCAATTTGCAAACATTTACCCAATTAGACAAGATCTCACCTGTATTTGTAATGACTTTCAAATGTATCAGTTTCACGATATCTTGTTTCTTCAACTTCAAGCATAGCTTTGAGTTGTTCATCTGTCTTGATAGTCAAATTGCGCCCTGCCCACTTGGAATCGATCAGGTAACTTATCCATGCACGAACTTGATATGACATCTTTCTTGAAAGAGGTTCAAGAAATCCTTCCACTATAATTTTCTGGGCATCGGATTTGCTCAAGCATCTTGTTGCAAGATAGAAGATCTGCTCCTCATCCATCTGAGCTACTGATGCAGAGTGTGTTGCCTTGACATCATTTGTAAATATTTCAAGCCCTGGTATTGAATCTGATTTTGCGCCCTTGTCCAGCAATATAGAGTGCCCTGAGAGATATGATTCGGCATGATGAGCATCTTTCTCAATTCGTATCATTCCCTTAAAGAGAGATTTTGCCGTATCTTTAAGAACAGATTTTTCTAAAACTCTACCAATTGTAGATGGCGCATTATGAATTAAATTTGAAGCAAGATCGTATGATTGGTTCTTGTTTCCAAAAACCACTTCGGTGTCTTGTGCAGTTGCTCCAGGACCATTAAGAAAATTATCTACTTTGTATCTTGAAAGATGTGAGCCAAACAGTCCAAGATACCAATTCATTCTTGCGTCACGCTCTATTCTTGCTACTCTTGAAGAGAAATTAACAGCTGTTTCATCCATTGCTTGAAGCGTAACCAAGTCAAACTGACTGTTAGCACTTACTGATACATCTAGTAATTCAAGATATGCTTGCTGTTTTGTAGCTTGTGGGGCATAAATTTCTTGAACAATTGAGGCTTTACTATTCTCCTCTATCACTACAACATTACGAGATATGGTTGAAGTTTGGTCTAGTGAGAGTGAAGATACAACATGAATTGTTTTTTCCAAAATGAGATTTTTTGGAATGTAGATAAAAATTCCAGAATTGAAAAAAGCATTGTTTAGTGCAATGTATTTGTCTCTCTTGGAATCCGTTTGTTCAAATGATTTTTTTATCTTGTCACCATGATTTTTTATTGCATCCTGGATTGAACATATCACAAGACCCTTGTCCTTTAACTCAGATGGAATAGTGATTTTATGAATATTTGTTCCAATCTGAACTATACTTGGATTTTCACCAATTTCTAATAATCTGTCTTTTACAAAATCTGGAATAGTACTATCAGAACTTAGAGAAAATGTGATCTGTTCTGGATCCATCTTGTTTGCATCACTGTACTTGTTGTAAAGAGGAGAGACTTCTTGTGGAAGTTGTTGAAACATTGTAAAAGCACTCTTTCTGTATTCTCTTAACCATACAGGATCATTATTTACTTCAGAAATTTCTTCTATATGATTAGAGCCAAGTTTAGAGAGAACAAAAGATGACATTTCACATCACAAAGTGACACAATCGGCACTAGCCGACTGAGCCATCCATTTCCATTTTAATCAGTCTGTTAAGCTCTACTGCATATTCCATTGGAAGCTCTTTGGTAAACGGTTCAATGAATCCATTTACAATAAGTGTAAGCGCTTCTTCCTCAGTGAATCCTCTTGTCATAAGATAGAAAATCTGCTCATCGCCAATCTTACCAACAGTTGCCTCATGAGTTACTGTTGCATCTTCCTGATTGATTTCCATATATGGATAAGTGTCAGTCTTTGATATGTCATCTAATAACAAGGCATCACATCTAACGGAGGCCTTGACGTTGGTTGCACCCTTTGCTACATGTAAGAGACCTCTGTAGGTAGTTCGTCCATTATTTTTGCTAACTGATTTGGATGTTGTTCTAGATGTTGTATTTGGAGCAAGATGTACCATTTTTGCACCTGTATCTTGATGTTGATTTTTACCAGCAAATGCAATAGAAAGTGTTTCTCCGTGTGCACGTTGACCTAGGAGATAGATTCCAGGATATTTCATTGTCAATTTACTTCCAATATTTCCATCAATCCATTCTACACGTGCACCTTCGTATGCATATGCTCTCTTTGTAACTAGATTGTAAACATCGTTACTCCAATTCTGAATTGTAGTGTATCTTAATTTTGCACCCTTCATGGCAATCAATTCTACAACTGCAGAGTGTAAAGATTCTGAAGAATATACAGGAGCTGTGCAACCTTCGATGTAATGTACTTCGGAACCTTCATCTGCAATTATAAGAGTTCTTTCAAATTGACCGATGTTTTCTTTATTGATTCTAAAGTATGCTTGTAATGGCAGATCTACTTTAACTCCTTTTGGAATATAGATAAAAGATCCTCCACTCCACACTGCACTGTTAAGTGCTGCAAACTTGTTATCTTCAGGTGGTATTACTTTACCAAAATATTTTTTGAAGACTTCAGGATGCTCTTTTAATGCAGTATCAGTATCTAGGAATAGCACACCTTGTTTTGCAAGATCTTCTCTGAGATGATGATAAACAACTTCGGACTCGTATTGAGCACCTACACCTGCTAGGAATTTCTTTTCGGCTTCAGGAATTCCTAATTTATCAAATGTTGCTTTTACTTCAGCTGGAACATTGTCCCAGTCTTTTTCTGTTTTTTCAGAAGCTTTTGCATAATAATAGATATTATTAAAATCAATTTGGCTAAGAGAACCTCCCCAGTTTGGCATTGGTTTTTTCATAAAGATATCATATGAACGAAGTCTAAAGTCAAGCATCCATTGTGGTTCACCTTTCATTCTGCTGATTTCTTCAACGACTTCCTTGGATAGACCCTTTTTACTGGTGTATACATACATCTCAGTAGAGTCTTTGAAATCATATTTACTATAATCCATGTTAAGATTCTCAGAAGTCATACGTTACATAACCCCGTTATATTATAAAAAAGTTACACCACTCTTCACACTCGTATAGCGGAGTAGGCTAAGCTAAACAATATCAAGAAAATAAAAAAGATTAGGACCAGCTAATGACTCATTCTAATAATTTAGAACAAGAAGTTGTTTATGCAATAGGATGAAGGAAGAATTAAAAATTATTTTTCGATCATTTTAGACCATTTTAGTAATGGTTGCGTATCTAACTCCAAACTTTTTCTTGGAAGGTCCATCTTTTATTTAGTAAGAAGTTTCCTACTGATGCAATAGCAACTGCCAAGAATAATGCAATAGAGTAATTCAAGTGTCGCAATTCAACTAGACCATAAACCAATAACAGTTGAAAGACTGCTCCGATACCACTAAAGCCAAGGAATAATCCATATTGTGCAAGTGTCCTTTTCGGATCAAAGTTTCTATCTTCAAATGTCCAAATCTTGTTGAGAATAAAATTAGAAGTCATTGAGAAAACAATTCCTATCATGGTAGCATAGATATACCAAAGATTGGAAAGTACAGCTCCGAACATAAAAGATACAAAATAGTTTACCAGTAATCCAGAAGCACCAACAGTATAAAATCTCCCAGCTTTTGATAAGAAATGAACCGATGTACGTCTTTCATTTGTTTTTACAGATTTACCATATCGATATAGTCTCCACACAGATTGTAAATAATCAACACATACTGAAAAATCCATCTTGCTTGAACCCGTTGCACGGTCAATGAAATTATAAGGAATTTCCTTGACTTTTGCACCTCGTGCTTTTACGAGAATCTCAAGTAGTATTTTATATCCAATGGCATCAAATTTGATATTATTTACAATATGACGTTTGAATGCAAAGAATCCAGACATCGGATCTTTGATCTTTATTCCAAGTCCATGTTGAGCAATTTTAGTAGCTCCTTTACTGATTAATTTTCTTTTAAATGGCCAACCTGAGACAGAGCCGCCTTTTACATATCTGGATGCCACCACTATATCGCAATCAGAATTTTGTAATTCTTCTACCATTTGTGGGATAGTTTGTGGAGGATGAGATAGATCACTATCCATGACAACTACTGCATCGCCTTTGGCATGTTCTATACCAGTTACAATAGCAGAACTTAGTCCTCTCTTGTCCTCACGACGAATTATCTGAATAGAATAATCAGGGTTTTTGGAGTTTTTTGCATACTCTTCAACAGTGTTACTTGTACCGTCAGGAGAATTATCATCAACCACTATTATTTCAGCATTCATTTCTCGTGTTAGTGCTAAACGCAACGAATCAAGTATTTTTACAATATTTTTGGATTCATTATAGGTAGGAATAACGATGGAAAGAGAACGTTTCCTAATAGTTAGTACCTCTTTCTGGATTATACTCAAGTTGCTTTCTGTTATTTTATGGCTATTTGACCGTTATTAAAATTGTCCACCTAACAAAAGCAATTCTTGATTGATTCTACTGCGCCAGATACTGTATGTACATCTGCGATTATGGGTTTTGTTTCGAATTTCTTAAGCTCGTCAGCAGTGAATGGCCCTATTGCAATAGTAATAGTTTTTTCCAAGTGTTGCTTTAGAGTTTTTTCATCATAATCAGCCAGCATTATATCAAAAAATGCTCTAACTGATGAAGCACTAGTAAAAATAATCCCATCAACTTTATTTTGTGAAAAAAGTTCTTTGAATTCTGTCCAATAAGATAAGGCACTAGAAGATTTTACATCGTACAGATATACTTCTTTTACCTCAAGTCCGATCTTTTCTAGCAGTTGTGCAAGAAATGGCGTTGATGCACCACTTCGTGGAACAATTACTTTTTTTCCTTCAGCATTAAGAGTTGTAAAGACTTCGCCTACTCCAACTGATGAAAATCTGTCCGGAACATGTGATACTCTAATTCCTTCCGATTCTAATGCAGATTTTGTTTTTGGTCCCACTGCAATTACGGTAGTATTTGCAACAGCAAGCTGAAGTTTTTCATATTTTGAAATTTTCTTTGCAGTATCAAACAAAAGTTTGACTGCTTTTGAGCTCATAAATACAGAATAATCTGGATCATCAGTCTTGACAGTATCAAGGAATTCATCTACCATACCATCACCTTTGCTTACCAATTCTATTGTCGGTAACGATATCGCTTTTGCTTTTACATCAGATATTAATTTAGTAAATTCCTCTGAATCCTCTTTTGATCTAGTAATAGCAATAACTTTTCCTTGCATCATTATCTCCACCCTATTTTATCAGAGAGGTTTACTACCTTGCCTACTATAATAATAGTCGGAGGTTTAATTTTTGCCTCATGAATTTTTTTTGATATATTTGAAAGAGTGCCTTTTATCATTCTGTGTTCATCGGTGGTGCCATTTTGAATTACAGCCACTGGAGTATTCTTGTCTAGTCCTCC
>JARLFW010000092.1 GCA_031296345.1 Nitrosotalea sp.
AATTCATCAACATTGAACGGTATATAAAATACTGATGGTTCTAAACATACATTTGACTTACATAGAGTTTTGGTTAAATGGGGTGTGATATCCCCTGGAGGACCAGGTGGTCCGGGTGGGCCTTGTGGTCCAGGAGGGCCTTGAACAGTTGCCTGTGATATCTCATTTAATGTTCTTCCATTACTAAATTGTATCAGAACTGTGGCCGAAAGGGCAATAATTATACCGATGAGAATGACTTCAAATTTTTTCATATCGAAATCTCAGCCTAAATGATGCAAACCGAAATATTATTCTTTACTATAGATTTGTTCTCTTTCAAAATAATCGATCTAATCGTTCGATCTTTTGGTATTATCCTTTGCTCATCTTGGATAATCATTACATAAATATACACACATTTCGCTAATTTCACTGTGGTAAAGAAACAGAAGAACAAGGCTAAGAGTAGTCCTATTTCTAAGGGTGCAGTACTTACAGTTGCAATTATGATATCTCTTGTAGCAGGCGGTGTATACTATCTTTGGACTCATTCAGTTCCGGTAAATAGTACGACTCCAAATTTTTCTCCACCATCAAACATCTACATATTGGCAATTCATAATACAGACGGTTATTCATATGATGAACAATCCACAAAAACTGGAAAAAAATCAATATCTGGCACAAACACTAATCCTGTCATTCATGTTTCTAAAGGAACTCTGATTGCATTACATGTGATAAACGAAGACAAGGATACTGGTTCAGATCAGGACCTCAATATTGACGCCTTTGATGTTCATACAAAACATCTAAAGTACTTTGAAGCGCAGACCATAAACTTCGTTGCAGACAAGGAGGGTACCTATCCGTATTATTCTACAATACATCCTGAAATGAAAGGTACCATAACTGTAGATCCATAAACTGATAAAATTTTTAAAAGAAATTCCACCCTGATTGTGATATATAAAATATTTTTTTATTGCTAGTAGCTTCTTGCAAAAATTGCGTTAGTTTTGCTTGGATTTTTGCATACGATGCATGTGGAGCCCTCATTCTTTGCATCAAAAGGAATCACGCGGATATCTGCACCTGTTGATTCTTTGATTATCTCTTCGCATTTAGTCTCTCCACACCATGGCGAATTAAGAAATGCACCCTTTTCCATCTCTGATTTAAATTCCTCGTAATCTGTAACATTTTTTGTTTTTTCCTTTAAGAGATTCTTGGCACTTTCGAAAAGTCCTTGTTGAATCTCGTTTAACATACTTAGTACACCTTCCTCCGTATTTTCAAACGCAAGATCCATCTTTTTGAGAGTGTCTCGGCGAACTAGGACTGTTTTGCCTTTGGCAAGATCCTTTGGGCCTATCTCAATTCTTAATGGAACGCCTTTCATCTCCCAATCATTGAACTTGTATCCTGGAGTTACTTCGTCTCTTGCATCCGTATGAACACGAAGATTATGTTTTGTTAATGTCTCCTTTATCTCTAAAGCTTTACTGAGAACTGCATCTCTGTCAGTTGGGGAATAGTATATTGGGACAATGACTACTTGAATTGGAGCAACTCTAGGTGGCAAAACTAATCCCTTGTCATCTCCATGAAGCATGATGAGCGCACCGATAAGACGCCATGATACCCCCCACGATGTCTGCCATGCAAAAGTCTCTACGTTTTGTTTATCTAGAAATTTGACATCAAATGGTTTTGAAAAGTTTTGTCCCAAAAAATGTGAAGTTCCCATCTGTAATGCTTTACCGTCTGGCATGATTGACTCCATTGTAGTAGTATATACTGCACCGACAAATTTTTCCTTCTCACTTTTTTTCCCTGTGATTACTGGAATTGCAAGTTCCTCTTCTACAGTTTTCTTGTACATGTCCAGTATTGACATGACTTCCTCTTCTGCCTCTTCCTTTGTTGTATGTACTGTATGTCCTTCTTGCCATAGAAACTCTGAAGTTCTCAAAAATGGTTTTGTTGCCTTTATCTCTGCTCTAAGAGCCGAATTCCAAAAATTAATTTTCATTGGAAGATCTCTCCAGCTCTTGATCCATTTTGAATACATTGAATAGGCAAGTGCCTCAGAGGTTGGCCTTAATGCCAGCCTATCTCCAATTTCGGTATCCCCTGAATGAGTGACCCAAAATACTTCGGGTGTAAATCCAGCAAAGTGGGCGGATTCTTTACTTAGTAATGATTCTGGTATTAGAACCGGAAGAAATCCATTCTCATGACCTGTAGCCTTTAATTTTTGGTCAAGTGAGGATTTGAGAGACTCCCATATTGAATATCCATAAGGTCTTAGAACAATTAGTCCCTTGACAGGTGCATAATCGGCAAGTTGTGCCTTTAGTACAATCTGTGTATACCACTCACTAAAATTCTCATTTTTCTTAACTGTAATTCCTATTTCTTTACTCAATTCAGATCTTTCTTATCGTTGTACTAATGAGCTTTCTGGTTTTTTAGAGTGGGTCGCCTTTACAGAGCACTTTGCCCGATACTCTGCTTTGGAAATTACTGCACACAAAACACTGGATGAATGCAAGTTCATTTTTTATAACAGGACAGTCCACTGACTCTTCTTTCATACGCTTGAGCATCTTTGGACTGACACCTTTTAGCTTTAGTTTTCCTTTGTCATCCATCATGCCGGATGCTTTGAGTTCTAATTTGGTTTGATCTGTTAATTTGATCGCCTTCTCTGCAACTTTTACTGGGACTTCATATTTGTGTGGAAGTTCGGTCATGTTCAACAACTTGGTAACCTTGAATATATTACTAGTGGTGAAAAGATCCGAAAACCACTTAAGATTAATATAATCTGATTTGAAGTTGAAAGAAGAAACTGATGTTAGCTATTTTTGATGTGGAAGGCGTATTACTTGACGCAGAATTTCTTCCAATCCTTGCCGAAAAAATTAACAAGCAAGACGAAATTTGGGCTATTACAAGACAAGGTAT
>JARLFW010000093.1 GCA_031296345.1 Nitrosotalea sp.
AATCTTAGTCCAGTCTTTGCTGAAACTGCAATTATTGATACAATTGCAATTGCAAGTACTAGAGCTGCGATTGGTCCAAACTCTGGAACTATCTGTGTACCGATTATCTCAATCTTCTCAGATCCTGCTTGGAATGGAATTGTGATATTCCTTGTGTCGTTAGTGGGTGACTCTGTAAACTGTTGTACTTGTTCACCATCTATCATGACTGCAAAGACGCTGTCGGTTGTACCACTTTTTGCATCGAGTACTGATCTTGGAATGTTAAGAGTGATCTGACCGTCATTATCTGCTTGCATTTGAACAGCAAGAGTCTTAGATGCGGTGTTCAATGTTACTCCAGAAACTGTTCCTCCATCAATACTGTAATCAATACAGTACAATTCGCTACCTATTGTAGCTGAAAGCTGCTGTGGTGTACAACTATTGTTTGTAACTGCGCCGCCAGGAAGTGAAAATTGTGTTGTTGTTGAAAGTAATCCTTGTTGAGCTCCTGCTTGAACATAAATGGTATACATTCCACCTGAAGACCATAATGGACTTGAAGTGTTGATTTTATCTTGGAAGTTGCCATTGTTGTCCAATGTTAGCTGATTTACTTGTACAATTTTTCCTGTCGGATCAGAAACTTTCATTGTAACAGCCTGTCCTGCTATTGAATTTTGGACATGTCCTGTAACAATTACTATTGACTGTCTGTCGTAAACATCTTTGTCGGTTGACACTGCGATTGGCAGAATTTGTTGAGACCCAGTACCAGGGCTGTTTTGGCTTGAACTTGTATCTACTGCTGATTGAGCAAATACAGGAATGATGCCTATTACAGCTGCTGTAACAAGAATTGCGATCAACGCATATTCTTTATGAGTACTCATCTTATTTGCGATTAAGAAGCAAGACTATTTATGTATATTTAAAAAAAATTCTGTTATCCAGTCAAGACTGTTATTCATCTTTACCGATCGACCATAAATTATATTTGCTAATTTAGAATGTGAAAACTCATCTTTTCAAATGAATCTTCCTTTCATGTTGTACTTGATTTACACTTTAGATTATTTGGAATAATTTTTTAATTATGCGATTTTCTTGTTTTTTGTTTTTATACTGTGTTTGAAGGTGTTAATCATGTTTGGACGTAATTAACATGATTGAATCTACAAAATATGTTTTAGAATTGATTTAATACTTGATTTCATTTGTTATTTTTTACAACATACTACAGTGTACACATATTTTCATTTACTGTTGAATGATATTTTGATGCATGAGATTACCTTTACCATCATTTGTGATTATGCAAACTCTGGAATTATACTGTATTCTGAATTATGGTTATTGGTTATCTGTATTCTCAATCGATTTGCTCAATTTTGTTGATGTTCTCATGTGGAGAAAATTTCCTAAAAAATGAAAAAGTAGAGAGTTCTAGTATTTTGGCATTAGTCTTAGTCCAGTCTTTGCTGAAACTGCAATTATTGATACAATTGCAATTGCAAGTACTAGAGCTGCGATTGGTCCAAATTCTGGAATTACTGGTGCTTCACCTGCGAGTTGGAATAAAGCTGAATTGACTCTTCCTTGTTCGCTTCCTTGCTGTACATATACTGTGTATGATCCATTCTCAAACCATAGATTGCCACCGGTGCTTACTGTTGTAGTAAAGTCTCCATTGTTATCAAGGCTTACTTGAGCTGTTGTTGCTACATTGCCGGATGGACTAGTTATCTTGATAGCCACATCTTGTCCCGGATATGGATTTGCAACATGTCCAGTGATCACAATTTTTGAATTGTGATCGTAAACTGGTTTATCAGTTGTCACCGAAATTGCTACTGATGGTATCTGTTGAATGTTGCTTGTGTCATTACAGTCAGGGCATGCTAAGTATGGGTTGTTTGATGCAAAAGCTGGAACTACACCTACTATAGCTGCCGTAGCAAGAATTGCGATCAACGCATATTCTTTATGAGTACTCATCTTATTTGCGATTAAGCAGAATGGATATTTATGTATATTTAAAAAATGAAAAAGTAGAGAGTTCTAGTATTTTGGCATTAATCTTAGTCCAGTCTTTGCTGAAACTGCAATTATTGATACAATTGCAATTGCAAGTACTAGAGCTGCGATTGGTCCAAACTCTGGAATTATCTGTGTACCAATTATCTCTATTTCCTGAGTTCCATCCGTAAATGGAATTGATAGAGTTCTATCGGTTGTTGTCTTGCTTGTCTCTTGGAAATCCGTATTCTCTTGGCCGTCGTTTAATATGTAGAAGTGGTCATCTTGGCCATTTACTTGTGCGTCAATAAGTCCTCTTGGGAGTGTTACTGTTAATACTCCATCTCCAGTGGTCTGTATTGATACTATAAGTGACTTTGATTGTACGTCAGCCTTTATGCCCAGGACTTTGCCATTGGTTATGCTATATTGCACAGAAAGGTCTGTACCGTCCACTTTCATAGTATTTCCAGCCTGTCCTTGTCCACCAGCAGAACCGGCGAATTGGAAGGTTGTCTGAGCTGTTCTATCCTGACTACCAAACTGTACCATTACCGAGTATGCACCTGCGGCTTGCCATAGAGGACCTGTAGCCTTTAGTGTTGTTGAATAGGTTCTATCAGATCCTAGAGGAATTTGGTCAAATTTGACAATGTTTCCTATTGGACTTTTGACTATGACAGTGATCGGTGTATCAGTAATGTAATCTTGTGTACTTCCTGATATTGTAATCACATCACCATCATTGTATGAAGTCTTGTCAGTTGTTACGATGATTGCACCTGTAGCCTGACCGGTGAGTGTACTTGTTGGTGTAGGACTTGTTGTATTTCCAGATGTAGCAATTGTAGAATTTGATGTGCCTGCTGGATTCTGTATAGCGTATGGAGAAGCAAAAACGGGCATTACTCCTATAGCGCAAAGCAGAATTGCAAGTAACGCAAATCCTTTAAAGCGAGTACTCATCCTGGTTGGAAATGATTATTTTTGCTATTTAAAGTTGCGGAAAAAATTGTTGACAAAAGGTACTAAATTTGGCACGCTTCCAATTAGATATATATTAACCTCTCGGTGGATTCACCTTAGTTTGTGGATTAGTTATGCGTTTACAGCTAATGTTGAAAGGAGATTTTAATCATGATAAGTAAGAAAGAGAAAATACTCATTCCAGATCATATCTATGTCCCAAAACATGAGATAATCAATAAAGATGAAGCAATGAAAGTTATTGAAAAATATCATACAAAGCCTACTGAAATGCCGCTAATCTTTGTAAGTGATCCAGCCATTAGAGGTTTAGGAGTAAAACCCGGTGATATGATAAAAATTACAAGAAAGAGTCCTACTGCTGGTGAGAGTCTCTACTATAGGTATGTGGTGGAAGAATAATGGTAAATATTTCAAATAAACGCTGGCCTATTGTTCAAGATATTCTAAAGAGAGAAGGAATTGCAAGACAACATCTTAACTCATATGATGAATTTCTTGAAAGAGGACTTCAAAGTATTATCGATGAAGTCGGACATATTGAAATTGAAAGTGCTGAATATCCGTATAAAATTCAACTTGGTAAAGTAAAACTTCAACAACCACGTATGATGGAGTTGGATGGATCAATTACTCATATTGCACCAATGGAAGCACGATTAAGAAATGTCACTTATGCTTCGCCTATAATGCTTGAAGCAAGTGTTGTAGAAGATGGAAAAATTCTTGAATCAAGATACATTCACATCGGAGATATGCCAGTGATGGTAAGATCTAATGCATGTATATTGCATAATCTTTCTGAACAAAAACTTGTAGAACATGGTGAAGATCCAAACGATCCTGGTGGTTACTTTATCATAAATGGTTCAGAGAGAGTTATAGTAGGACTAGAAGATCTTTCTTACAACAAAATTATTGTAGACAAAGAAACTGTTGGTGGTAATACTGTTTTCAAAGCCAAGGTTTATTCTTCTATAGTTGGTTATCGTGCAAAACTAGAATTGATAATGAAAAATGACGGTCTTATTGTTGCAAAGATTCCTGGCTCTCCTGTCGATATTCCTGTAGTTACTTTAATGCGAGCATTAGGTCTAGAGTCAGATAGAGAAATTGCTGCTTCTGTATCTCTAGTAGATAATATTCAAGATGAGCTTGAAGGCTCGTTTGAAAAATCAGGTGATGTACCAACTGCAAAAGATGCTATTGTCTACATTAGTAAGAGAATTGCACCTGGTATGCTTGAAGAGTTCCAAATTAAGAGAGCTGAGACATTACTTGACTGGGGTCTTCTCCCACATCTTGGTAAACATCCTGATAACAGAAAAGAAAAAGCACTCTTTCTAGGTGAAGCTACATGCAAATTAATTGAATTAAAGTTAGGATGGATTTCACCTGATGATAAAGATCATTATGGAAATAAAGTGATAAAATTTGCAGGTCAAATGCTTGCTGATCTTTTCAGAACAGCATTTAGAAATTTGGTTCGTGACATGAAATATCAACTAGAAAGATCAGGACAGAAGAGAGGAATTAATGCAGTAGCGGCTGCTGTTAGACCTGGAATTGTTACTGATAAAATGAATAATGCTATTGCAACTGGAAATTGGGGTAGAGGTAGAGTTGGTGTAACTCAACTTCTTGATAGAACTAACTATCTTTCAACTATTAGTCATCTTAGAAGAATTCAATCACCTTTGAGCAGAAGTCAGCCTAATTTTGAAGCTAGAGATCTTCATGCTACACACTTTGGTAGAATATGTCCAAGTGAAACTCCTGAGGGTTCAAATTGTGGACTAGTAAAGAACTTGGCTTTGTCAGCAATAATTTCTGTTAATGTTCCATCTGAGGATATAATTGAAAAACTCTATGATTTGGGTGTAACCTATGTCTCTGATGCAAAAGATGAATTGAAAAAAGAGGGAACTAGAGTTTTTGTTGATGGTAGATTAATTGGGTACTTTAAAGACGGACAGAAGCTTGTTGACTCGTTAAGAGACCTCCGAAGAAATTTCAAGATTCATCCACACGTTGGAATTTTCTTGTATCAATCTAGTTTTGAAGGATCGACTAAGAGACTCTATGTCAACTGTAATGCTGGAAGAGTATTACGTCCTCTAATTGTAATTAAAGATAATAAAATTCTCTTGACACAAGAATTAATTGATAAAGTTAGTAAGAAATTCCTTTCATGGACAGATTTGTTGCATATGGGAATAATTGAATTGGTAGATGCTAATGAAGAAGAAAACTCTTACATTGCAATTGATGAAACTGATATCAAGAAACACACTCACATGGAAGTATTCCCATCTGCAATTCTAGGTGCTGGTGCATCAATAATTCCATATCCTGAACATAATCAATCTCCAAGAAATACTTACGAGTCAGCAATGGCAAAACAAAGCCTAGGTTTCTCAACTCCGCTTATGAATGCAAGTACATATGTCAGACAACACCTTATGCTTTATCCACAGACTCCAATTGTTAATACCAAAGCAATGGGTCTTCTAGGACTTGAGGACAGACCTGCTGGTCAGAATTGTGTTGTTGCAGTATTACCATTTGACGGTTATAACATTGAAGATGCTATTGTCCTAAGTAAATCTTCAATTGATAGAGGACTTGGTAGAACATTCTTCTACAGAATCTATGAGGCTGAAGCAAAACAATATCCTGGAGGTATGCGGGATAATTTCGAGATTCCAACTGCAGAAGGAAATATTCGTGGATTTAGAGGAGACAAGGCATATAGATTATTAGAAGAAGATGGTGTGATTGCAACCGAATCAACAGTACAGGGTGGAGATATACTAATTGGAAAAACAAGTCCACCGAGATTCATGGAAGAGTATAGAGAATTTGAAGTAAAGGGACCATATCGAAGAGATACATCAATCGGAGTCAGACCATCTGAAAATGGAGTAGTTGACACGGTTGTCATGACTCAATCACATGACGGAGGTAGAATGTATAAAATTAGAGTAAGAGATCTTAGAATTCCAGAAATCGGTGATAAATTTGCATCAAGACATGGTCAGAAGGGTGTAGTCGGATTACTTGTCAATCACGAAGATCTTCCATATACTGCAGATGGAGTTGTTCCAGATGTTATGATTAATCCACATGCTTTCCCATCAAGAATGACAGTTGGAATGTTTCTAGAATCTGTAACAGGAAAAGCTGCAGCATTACGTGGAAGCAAAATGGATGGCTCTGCTTTTGTTGGAGAGAAACTTGAAGATGTAAAAGGAGTTTTAGAACAAAATGGATTCAAGTATTCTGGAAAAGAAGTAATGTATGATGGACGAACAGGAAAGCCATTTGCAGTAGATGTTTTCATTGGAGTTGTATATTATCAAAAACTTCACCACATGGTTGCAGACAAAATTCATGCAAGAGCAAGAGGTCAAGTGCAAATGTTAACAAAACAACCAACCGAAGGACGTGCAAGAGGTGGTGGTCTAAGATTTGGTGAAATGGAACGAGACTGTCTTATTGCATATGGTGCATCTATGATGTTAAAAGATAGATTGCTTGATGAATCAGATAAAGCGGATATCTATATTTGTGAAAGATGTGGATTGGTTTCATATTATGATATCAAACAAAGAAGATTCGTATGTAGAGTCTGTGGAGATAAAGGAAAAGTTACCTCGATCTCTGTTGCTTATGCGTTTAAACTACTCCTACAAGAAATGATGAGTCTAGATATAGCACCACGACTTTTGATAAATGAGAGAGTATAATGGCACTTGAGACAATAAAAGTAATTGACGGAATAAAATTCTCTGTATGGTCTCCAACAGAGATTAGGAAATATTCTGTTGCAGAAATTACTGCACCTGAAACCTATGATGAAGATGGAATGTCAGTTCAGGGAGGGTTAATGGATGGAAGACTTGGTACACTTGAACCAGGACAGAAATGTCTTACTTGTGGTAATACAGCTGCAAGATGTCCAGGTCACTTTGGTCACATTGAACTTGCAGAACCTGTTTTACACATTGCATTCATCGACAACATCTACAAACTTTTAATCACAACATGTAGATCATGTGCTAGACTAAAACTTCCTCAAGAAGAATTAGAAGAATATCATCAAATTATGAAAAAGGAAGCAGCTTATACTGTGATCTCAATTAAACATATTCCAACTGAAATAATTGAAAGAGCCAAGAAAGAAAAGACATGTCCTCATTGTGGTAAATCACAGTATGAAATGATATTTACAAAACCAACCATCTTCATAGAAAGAACTGAGCTTGGTGAAAACAGATTACTTCCAATTACAATCAGAGAAAGATTCTCTCACATGATTGATGAAGATCTCAAATTATTGGGATATGATCCTACAACTGCAAGACCAGAGTGGTTTATTTTACAGGTTCTGCCAGTTCCTCCAGTTACAGTAAGACCATCAATAATTCTAGAGACAGGAATTAGATCTGAAGATGATTTAACTCACAAACTCGTAGATATCATTAGAGTTAATCAAAGACTCAAAGAGAGTAAAGAAGCTGGAACCCCCCCACTTATCGTACAAGACTTGGTTGATCTTTTACAATATCACGTTACAACTTACTTTGATAATGAAGTATCAGGAATTCCACAAGCTCATCACAGATCAGGAAGACCTCTTAAAACTCTCACTCAAAGATTAAAAGGAAAAGAAGGAAGATTCAGAGGTTCATTATCTGGAAAAAGAGTTGACTTTTCAAGTAGAACTGTTATCTCACCTGATCCGAACTTGGAAATCTCTGAAGTAGGAGTACCAGAAGCAGTCGCAACTAAACTAACAATTCCAGAAGTTGTTACTGAATGGAACATTGAAAGACTGAAAAAACTTGTCATAAACGGACCAAGCAAGTTCCCAGGAGCTAATTATATTGTAAGACCTGATGGAGTAAAAATTAGACTTGATTTCGTTGAAGATAGAGAAACCATTGCAAATAATATTGAGATTGGATATCTTGTAGAAAGACACCTATCTGATGGTGATATTGTAATGTTTAACAGACAACCGTCATTGCACCAAATGTCAATTATGGGTCATTATGTTAGAGTATTACCTGGTAAGACCTTTAGACTACATCCATCAGTATGTCCTCCTTACAACGCCGACTTTGATGGAGATGAGATGAATCTTCACGTACCTCAGAGTGAAGAAGCAAGAGCAGAAGCTATACTCTTAATGCGTGTACAAGACCAATTGATTTCTCCAAGATATGGAGGTCCTATAATTGGAGCATTACGTGACTTCATTACTGGAGCATATTTGCTTACAAAGGATGATACTACATTAACACCACAAGAATTTGCAAATCTTGCAATGTTGGGTGGTTACACTGGAACATTCCCAGATCCAGCAGTTAAAGCAAAAGGCGGTTCACTTTATAGCGGTAAACAACTCTTCTCGCTTTTCTTACCAAAGGACTTCAATTATGTTATAACTTCAAAATGGTCTAAAGGAACAAAGGGCCACGTAAAAGATGTTGTAATTAAAAATGGTCAACTGGTAAGTGGTGTAATTGACAAAGCATCAATTGGTGCAGAAGAACCTGATAGTGTTCTACATAGAATTACAAAAGATTATGGATATGAGGAGGCAAAGAATTTCCTTAATTCTATCTTGATTGTACTAAAACAATTCATCACTGCATATGGATTCAGTTATGGTTATGCTGATCTTGAACTTGCAACAAAGACAAAAGATGGAATTCTTGAAAATATTCAAGAGTCATATGACAAAGTATATGATCTCATATCTCAAGCAAAGAAAGGTACTCTACAACTCAGCAGAGGTCTTTCCGCCGATGAAGCATTAGAGGCTCAAATCGTAAATGAGCTTTCAAAAGCAAGAGATAAAGCTGGAAACTCGGCAGACAAATCTTTTGATGAAACAAATGCAGGAAGAATTATGGCAACAACAGGTGCTAGAGGTTCTTCATTAAACATTGGTCAGATGGCAGGTGCATTAGGTCAACAATCCATAAGAGGTAGAAGAATTCTCAAAGGTTACAGTAATAGAGCATTACCCCACTTCAAAGAAAATGATGCTAATCCGGATGGTAAAGGATTTGTAAAATCCAATTATAGAGAAGGATTGTCTACTTTGGAATTCTTCTTCCATGCTATGGGAGGAAGAGAAGGTCTTGTCGATACTGCAGTTAGAACACAGCAAAGTGGTTACATGCAAAGAAGACTCATCAATGCACTTGAACATCTTAAACTAGAATATGATGGAACTGTACGAGATCCTCATGGTCACATAATACAATTCCTTTATGGTGAAGATGGAATAGATGTAGCAAAAAGTGATCATGGTGAGGCATTTAGAATTGCTAGATTGATAGAATCTGAAAGCATCATTGATTCAGGAAAGAAATCTACCAAGGAAGAAATTACAGATCTAGTGAAAAAATATGCAAAGACATTCAATCCACGTCTATCAAAAACTGTACTTGAAGCTTTACTAGAATCAAAACTTAGTAGAGATGGCGTTGATAAAGTCTGTAAAAAAGCATTAGAACTTTATGATAATGCAAAAGTTGAACCTGGTCAAGCAGTTGGTGTAGTGACAGCCCAATCAATAGGTGAACCAGGTACTCAGATGACACTTAGAACATTCCACTTTGCTGGTATCAGAGAAAGAAACGTAACTCTTGGATTGCCAAGATTAATTGAACTTGTAGATGCAAGAAAGAAACCAGTAACACCAACAATGGATATCTACTTGGAAGAAAATTACAAAAAATCAAAAGAAAAAGCAATCAAAGTAGCTAGAGAAATCTTACACACCAAAATTAGTGCATTGATCTCTAGTACTGAAACTGATTATTCTACAAAGATTAAACTCAATCTTAATCAAGATAAGCTAAGAGAAAGAGCATGTACAATTGAGAATGTGGTAGATGCATTACAATCTTCCAAGAAAAAATTCGAAATTGAACCAAGTGGAAATTCTATTACCTTGACTCTACCAGAAGAATCTGATACTCAGACTGTTCTTGCAATGAGAAACAAAATACTTTCAACTACTGTTAAAGGTGTTACTGATGTAGAACGAGTAACAATCGTACAACAAGGAGAAGAATGGGTTATACAAACTTCTGGCTCAAACATAGCAAAGGTATGGGAAATAGATGGCATTGATAAGAAAAATATCAGAACTAACAATATCTTTGAAATAGCAGGTAGCTTGGGTATAGAGGCTGCACGAAATTCATTGATAAATGAATTAAATTCCACGCTATCTGATCAAGGTCTAGAAGTTGATGTGAGATATCTTATGCTAGTGTCTGATTTGATGTGTTCTAGAGGATATCTGCAACAAATTGGAAGACACGGAATTGCTGGAACAAAGACAAGTGTACTTGCAAGAGCTGCATTTGAAATTACCGTTCCAACAATTGCAGAAGCTGCACTAGCAGGAGAAGTTGAAGAACTCAAAGGAGTAACAGAAAATGTTATAGTTGGTGCAAATATTCCAATAGGTACAGGAACAGTTGATCTATACATGAGAGTGGTTCAAGATGGTTAAACTATTAGAAAAAGTAATCAAAGATGCAATTGAGGATGACAAATGCTCTTTTGGTACTAAAGAAGCAATTAGCACAATTAAAAATTCAAAGCTTGTTGTTTTATCGCATTCAGTTTCAGAAGAAATACTTGAAAAAATACAAGAGGCAGCTAAAAATGCAAAGGTTCCAACTTTAAACTATAATGGATCTTCCGTTGAACTTGGAAGACTATGTGGAGCACAGTTCCGAATTTCTGCACTATCGCTTAAGACTTTGAGCGATACTAATCTAAAAGCAATTACAAAAGAACTTGAAATAGAGAAGAAATAATCCAATGTCATTTTCCTCACATGTTTTCTATCAATATTTAAATGTCCCACAAAGAGATCGAGTTTAAAAAAGGCATGACGGAAACAATCAAACTAACAACAGATCAAATAAAACTAATGTCACTTTTTCAGAATGTGACTGGAGCTACTGCAAGAGATTGTATTGAAGATGAAAAGCAAGACCGAGTCATATTTGTAGTAAATCAAGGTAAAATGGGGTTAGCTATTGGTAAAGGTGGTTCTACGATAAAGAATTTACAGAATGTAGTAAAAAGAAATGTTGAACTTGTAGAGTATTCTGAAGATCCAGCTGAATTTCTTAAGAATATGCTAAATCCAAAGTTAGTTTCTGAAGTAAAAATAAACAAAAGATTGGATGGTTCACTTCAAGCAATCATTCTAGTTGATGCAAAGAAGAAAGGAATTGTAGTTGGTAGAGAAGGTCGCAATGCCGAAAAAGCAAGACTATTAGCCAAGAGATACTTTCAAATTTCCAGTGTGCTTATTCAAAGTCCGGAGAAAATAATGGAGTAGATGGTATGGCAAAATCACCACTAGGTCTATTTGCAGGAAGAGTTCTAAAGGATAAAAGAAAACGCCAAAAATGGTCTATAGGTACTTACAAGAGAAGAGAATTAGGTCTTGATAAGAAGGCCAGTCCACTTGGTGGTGCACCACAAGCTCGTGGTATAGTTTTAGAAAAAGTCGGAATAGAAGCAAAGCAGCCAAACTCTGCAGTAAGAAAATGTGTTAGAGTTCAACTCATAAAGAATGGTAAAACAGTTACTGCTTTCCTTCCTAGAGACGGCGCACTTAATTTTGTTGATGAACACGACGAAGTACATGTAGAAGGAATGGGTGCATCCATGGGAGGAGCACTTGGTGATATTCCGGGTGTACGATGGAAAGTCTTCAAGGTAAATGGAACTTCACTTAAAGAACTTGTTTACGGAAAGAAAGAGAAACCTAGGAGATAGAAAATGGCAGAAACACAGAATCTTTTACTTTTTAGAAAATGGGATA
>JARLFW010000094.1 GCA_031296345.1 Nitrosotalea sp.
CAGTATAGGTAACACCAGCCTTTGGTGTAAATCCAGTTGATGCTGGACCACAGAAAAGACCGAAGTTTAGACCTGTACCGTTGATACCAGAAGTTTTACCGGCAGCTATAGCTTGATTTCTATCCGCAAAGTACGCATACCAATTTCCGTCTGTGCCCTGTGCCATTCTCAGTTTCTTACCGTTGACGGTTACTACAGGTTCACCATAAGCCTGGTCTAATCTGTTTATATCAGGATCAGCCACGACTACTTGGATTACTTGAGGACCGGCAAAGTAGTTATTCCACTGAGAATTTTCAGCAGAGACAAACAAGTTTGCGTTTGTTGAAGCTTGTGCGTGTGGGAGTGCGTTTGGCAAACCTACTACTGCACTGCTTGCAACAAGTATTGTTAATAGTGTTAGACTAGTTATTTTTCGTAATATGTTGTTGTACATAGTTATTATAAGAATTGGTCTGAAATTGATATATAAGTATAATGGACGATTTGTTCATTTTCTTGGTCTAAATCATGTTATTTATAATTTTTAGATAAATTTTATGAAAATTCAGTATATCACTGTATGAGTTTTCATAATCCGCCATATTTTCCTTGGATCGATGTAAATTTACCAACTATTCAACATTTTATTTGAATCTATTATGGCCATATTGTTCTTTATCTCCTTTGATTATACCACTAATTATATCACAAAATAACATTATAAGGGAACTGTATTGAAGATTCCAAAGAAGCCCGGTAGTGTAGCGGTCAAGCATAGGGGCCTTTGGAGCCCTTGACCCCAGTTCGAGTCTGGGCCGGGCTACTTTACATATAATGCAAGTTTGAAGAAGGATTTGGCAAGTGCGGTAATAGTGTAATTCCAATCAAGATTGGTACTACAATTAGTATAACAGGTATTGCAGCAAGAATTAATCCAAGATAGAGACAGTTCTTGGCTTTTTTTGGATCATCCTCTTTTATTACAAAATATGCAATTATTCCTCCAATTACATTAAACACAATAGGTAACAAAAACCAGAGACTGCTGCGTCTTCCAACTTGCATTAATCATAATAGCCATTTGTTACATTTAAAGTAATTTTTAGAGTTCCAATTTTGATAACAATTTAGTTGCAATTAAAAATAATATTGCAGCACCAATTCCCAATATAATCATCTCAGTTGCAACAAGACCATTAAAGTATCCAAATATTCCAGCACGTACTACATCGACAAGATATGTCAGTGGATTAAAGTAAAATGCAGTAGATAATATCGGTGGAGCTCCCTGTGCAGGATAAAATGCAGTACTTACAAATGCAAAGAACAAAAATACTGTATTAATTATAACATTGAATCCTTCGCTTGACTTTAACCTAGTTGAAATTATAGACGCAATGGAACCAAATAAAATTGAACCAGTAATTGATGCAAATATCACAAGCGGTACAGTCAATATGTTAAACTCTACCTGCTTGAAAAACAGTGGATACCCAACTGCAGTTATCATTGCAGCGCTTACAAGTCCGATTATTCCAACAGTGTATACATTTGACAAAATATACTGGGCCCGTGTAAAAGGTCCCACCAAAATTTGCTCAAACATTCCATGTCTTCTGTCGTTCCAAATTATTATTCCAGAGATCAGTGTACTGTTCATTATATTGAATCCAATCATTCCTGTTGCAATAAAGGCAGGATAGTCAAGTGTCTTGTTTCCAAACGGTACCTGATGAATCAGTGCAGTATATGCAAATCCTGCCACAAAAATGTAAATCAGTGGGGAAATTATCTGCCATATCACAAATCCCATGTTAAGAGAAATGGTAAGATTTCTGTTTACCAGACGAATTATTTCATGCATTGGAATTTTTCACCACTGAAAGAAATATCTCCTCTAAACTAGTTGGTACAACACTTAGGTCTTCTACTGTTATACCATTTGAAGCAAGTATTTGCAATATATTTTGTAAAACCTGTTCTGACTGACTTGAGCGAACTGTAATGATAACACCAGAATCATATTCGATTTTACAGTCTTGTATCCCAGACAAGAGAGAAGAGATGTTTTTTTGTTCAGATATGTGAATTTTTATAGTCTTTTCTCTTCCAAATTTGTTTTTTAGTTCTTCAGGAGTATCAACTGCAATTATCTTCCCCTTGTTTATTATTGCTATATCATCACAGAGATATTCCGCCTCTTCCAAGATATGAGTAGTAAAAAATATTGTAAGACCGTCTTTTACTTTGGATTTAATAAAATCAAGCAATCCCCTTCTTGCAGAAGGATCAAGGCCTGCAGTAGGCTCGTCTAGGAATAACAGATCCATATCATGCATAAATTCCCGTGCAACCTGTACCCTTCGCCTTTGTCCTATGGATAGGTCATCATTTTTCTTTTTTCTGATATCTACAAGATCAAAGGCTGAGAGGAGTTCTTCTACACGATCCTTTCGTATTTTTTTTTCAACATTCCACATCATGCCATATTTTTCAAGTGATTTTTCAACACTTAGGGTAGGCTCGTAACTTGGCTGTTGCAATACAACTCCGATCTTTTTTCTTACTTCAAGCGGTGATGATATAGCATCAATTCCAAGGATATTCATCTGTCCTCCAGTAGGCGGAATTAGCGTAGTCAAAAGCTTCATTGTTGTAGTCTTTCCAGCACCGTTTGGTCCCAAAAATCCAAATATTTTTCCCTGTTCTACTTTAAGATCTATACCATCCACTGCCACAAAGTCACCATAGGATTTTGAAAGTAAGCTAGTTTCTATACAATACAATAACAGCGATCTTTTCTTCCCACTAATTTATCTACTGAAATTTTATATGATCCACTTTCCATCAGGACTTGATTGTCAGAATTTGATTCATTGTTGAGCAAGTTATTGGAGCAAAAGCCCGATCTCTTAAGAACGCAGATTGAAGAAATGATTCAAAAAAAGAAGGAAAAGATCGGTGCTGGATATCTAACAGACCAAGGTGCACTCTTTCTCATAGCCTCTGATCTTGGTGTTTCATTAAATGAGCCACTAAAAGTAGAGATGGGACTCAAAGACCTCTATGTGGGAGCAAAAGAGATAACACTTGCCACAAGAGTGATGAATGTTTATCCAGTAAAGCAGTTTTCACGTAAAGATGGTACCCAGTTTCTATTGCGCACAATGACAGTATATGATGGAGATTCCAGAGCACAGGTAAAGTTGTGGGATGAAAAGGCAAACCTGCCAGGAATTGAGAATCTAAAACCAGGCGATTTAGTAAAAATAATCAAGGCTTATGTAAAATCAGACATGAAGGGAAATCCAATAATCAATGTGGGATCCGGTTCCAATATAGAACCAAATGGAACTGTAAGTAGCATTCCATCACTTGATGCCATTACAGATGATGTAGGTAGTGTAAAAGAGAACCAGCAAAATCTTGTAGTAACTGGTGTTCTTGATGGAAATATTAGAGCTACAGAATTTACAAATTTCAAAGGAGAGCCTGGAAAGTCAGTGCAGCTTAGACTCAAAGGAAAAGATGGAACAGTTGTACGAGTAGTTTTGTGGAATGTGGATCAAAAAACTATACCAAAGATGATCTCAACAGGTGCAAAGACTAGACTGATTGGAGTAAAGACAAAGGTTGGCCAGATGGGACTTGAGCTTCATGGCGACGAAGGTACAGTAATAGAGATAGAGGGAGCAACAGAGATTCAACCAATCATAATTAGGATTTTATCTATTACAAAAAGTGATTCGGGAAATACATTGATCCTTGGAACAAAGCAGGACAAGAATATCATCAGTATTACCGATACAGCATCTTTGACAAAAGATCTTGTCTTGGGAGATGTCATAGAATGCATGCCATCCAAGGTATATGGCAATTCTATAACACTTGAGGGCGATTCATTTGTAAGAAAGATTGATGATCAAAAGATTCCAACTTTATCAGAAATTAGGACAAAGATCAAGGAAATAAAACCAGCTGACACACTTTACTGTGTTGAAGCAATAATTCTAAAGTTACCAGAGAAAAGAGAGATTCAGACAAAGACTGGCGAAATGGTGTTACTCTCAGAGACATTTATTGAAGATGATACAGGTCAGATTTGGCTCAAGGGTTGGAGATCACAGGCAAGGCTTTTGGAACAATTCACTCAGGGAGAAATAATTACAGTAACTGCAGTTAATGCAAAATCAGGTCTTGAAGGAAGAATAGAATTATTTTTGAGTCCCTATTCTGTCATAACACGAAAGAACTAGTCCCAGAATCCCCTGGTAGTCA
>JARLFW010000095.1 GCA_031296345.1 Nitrosotalea sp.
GGAACATGAGCTGGGTTTAGACCGTCGTGAGACAGGTCGGACTCTGCCTGATGGAAGCGTGGATACTTGAGGGGAAGTTGCTCCGAGTACGAGAGGAACAGAGCAGCGTGGCCTCTGGTTTAACGGTTGTCTGATAAGGCAAGCCGTGCAGCTAAGCCATTTAGGCTAACTCCTGAAAGCATCTAAGGAGGAAACCTATCCCGAGAAAAGGTATCCGGTCGTAAGACGAAGGGTGGCAGCAGAAGACTGCTTTGATAGAACAGCAGTGTATGCCCCAAGGTTCGCCGAGGGGCGAGCTGGCTGTTACTAACAACCCAATACATCAGTCAGTCATAATACATAGAGACTATACACGACACAATCATACGTCATCTCTTTTTTCAATTTTTCATTCTAAAATTGTACTTAGTGTAAACTATAGGGCGATCATTTTTATCTAATGTAGTATGTAATATGTTAGAAAAATGAGCAGTATAGAACGTATACAGATTCACTGTGACTGTGGTATCTGTGGACATCACACAGAAAAAGAATGCATTGAAAAGGAATGCAAATGTTGTCTTAACTTTCATGTACGATCTGGACCCAAATCCAACTCACATGAAAAACGACTAAATTAGAATAAACAGAATTTTTGTTTTCTATTTTTTCTAGCGTAAGCTATATTGTAAAATGATAATTATTGCGATCAAAGATTTTGTGGAAATTACTTAAACACTAGTGTGGCTATCTATTATATAGTGACACAAGGCAGAAAACACCACTGTTCAGAATGTCATCGTAATTTTGTATGTGATAGTCAACAATGTATGCTTGAAATTGTTTACCCATGCTGTAACTGTGATTACAATAATCAGCACATGGTATCAGAGTACGTTAATGACCCAATTCAAGATACCATACTCTGTAAATGTAAAGAAAAGAAATGAAAAAACTGTCTGCCAATAAAACTGTTCATCTTGGTGGGTTTGATGGAATTCTTGTTGTAGATAAAGACAAAAAGAAAAAGAAATGAAATCATTATTGGTGAATTCCTGACTTATATATACGCCAAACACTGTCTAATCATGTTAAAAGAAATCATTGCAAAAATAAGATCTTGCACTTGTAACAAGTCATCATCCAATGACATAAACGCATTAAAAGAATCTGAAGAATCAAAGAAACAATAGATTCTAACTCTTTTTTGTTTTACTGGTATAATACAATTAAATCAAATACGGGGAAATTCTATATTCCGATAATGGGTATTAGGACTGTATCTGAATATGTAAAATTCTATATTGGACTGAACATGCAAAATAGTATTAGTCTTTCAAGTTTTGTATATAATGAAAAATTAGTAATGACAAATAAACTGGAAAATAGCTCGCCAAAAAAAGAACAGATCATACAAGGACTTAAAATTCTAGATGAAATCTTGACTGAGATACGAGCTGTTGGAGAACGTACAGTTATAGAAAAATATGCGAAATGAGTTATGGCTAAATTTATTGTGATTGAACTATCTACAGGCCGATTTATTGGGGAATCTTTAAGGTACGCAGGAAATCTACGACTGTATGAAGCGCAGAACCTCTTTCTTGATGGTAAAATGCCCTGAAAGGAAATGATGGTACAATGACTGAAGTTTTTTACGAAAAATGTGTTGAAGGCCATTGGTATGATCCACGCATCAACAAAACAATTGATGTCTATTCTATTACATATGAAATGTCACAAAAGCCTAGTCGGTAGAAAACACTCATACTGGAACTCTTGTCAGATTACAAAGGCGCTGGAGATTTTGATTATTTTGACGAGGAAAAGGTAGAATATGAAGAAGGCTTGCCAGTATATCCTCAGATGCAATTGGGGACTGCACATAGAAAGCAGATTAATGATGTATCATAAATTAGAAATAGATATTGCTAAATCTTTGTTTGGATGTGTGATATATTGTGAACGAGAAAGAATTTGCAACTGAATCGATTAAATTCTATTCAGAGCGACTCAAGAAATTGGATTTAATACTTGAGGATAAAAAACTCAACGAACACAAGAGAGTAGAATATCAAAGTGAAAAAGAATATTGTATAAAAAGAAAAAATTGGTACAAATTTACAAATCTGGAAAAATCAAATCCACGATCCGTCTGAGATCTTTGGTTGATACTTACTCTCTAATAAGCTTCAATTCAATCAATTCCATTAAATCGACAAGGCCAAAAATGCTCTCTATTGTCTCCCAGAATAATTATCCGCATTAACGGCAGAGATTATTCGGATTTTTTAGCTGAATGTGATTCACAGCATCTTACTCCTGAAGAAAAAATCCGAGAGATAATAACTTGTTATGTTATTCTGAAAAGAAATAGAAGAAAACTTCCACAAAAGATCTTGGATCCGTTTCTAAATACCTTTGAAAACCATGAAGGATCTTAACACTGGTTTTTCTGATATGTTATGTAATCATTTTACTTGGACTTTTTGTATTTTTTGAAGCCTAGAAGTGAGATGTTCCTTTTCTAATAAGAGTAATCGTATCTCGTGTTTATCACGTATTTCTTTTAAAGGGAAATGTGCTAGCATGAACTCGTTAAAATCTTCTAGTCCATTAACTTCTAGTTTTTTAAAAGCAGCTTCTAATACTTCAAGTGTATTATCCGTACCACAGTTACTACATTCCGTATTTCTTAAAATTGTAAATTTACAATCTCCGTTATAGCACTGTATCACATACTTGTACTGTGCAAGAACTATAAAAATAACATCACCTGAATCTCAAAACTGGACCTTTTAAAAGATAGATTTCTCAATAACGCTTGAATTAAAAAAAAGTGTCTCTATGGTTATTTGAAAGTAATAAGCATAGAGTGAGCGATAATATTGTTTAGCCGATTAAGTTGGGCTAGAGTCTGTAATCGCTCGGGAGTAATCTCTGACACTTGTTTTTTGTGTATAACGTAATCAGTTTTAAAGATTAAATCCAAATTATTCTAGTGATGAATCAATTATAATTTAACACATTTTGGAGGTACATCTGACTATGATAACTATGATTGCTATAATGACTACAACAAATAGATATTGCTAAATCATCGTTTGATACAGACAAGGGCATGAATAAGAAAGAAGCCATCACTAAATCTATTGCGATCTACAAAGAGAGGATCAATCAGGTAAATGAAAAACTAAAAGAACAAAATCTGAGTGATAGACAAAGAACTATGTTTGAATCTGAAAGAAAAATTGCCAGTGAAGAACTAACAAAAATAGAAACTACGAAATAAATTATTTTCTTATCTTTCTGAAATACTAGTTCTGAAAACTAGGTATGAATTATTGTGATTTATTGCAGATTGGTAATCTTCCATGCTCAAATTGGAACGCTGTTAGTTGTTTTTCCTCTTCGGCCTCTGGGAATAATGTCTCATGATA
>JARLFW010000096.1 GCA_031296345.1 Nitrosotalea sp.
GGTACGTTTGGAAAAACTCTAGGTGCTACAACTCCTAAAGCAATTATGGCAGTAAGGCAGCAAGCTGCAAGCGGTAATGCTGCCTTTATTCTAATGGTTGGAATTATTGCACTTGTTGTAGGCGCAGTTGGTATTGTCACAACACTGTATAATTCAGTTACAGAACGAATTCGTGAAATAGGTACCATGAAAGCAATAGGAGCCCAGAATGCCGAAATACTTGCACTCTTTCTAGTTGAAGCTGCCTTGATTGGCATAATTTGGGCATCATCTGGGATGCTAATTGGCATGGTTGGAGGTATCCTGTTGGGTATTCTTACGACCACCGCTCCTACTGGTGGAGGTGCACCTGTTCACATACCGCCAATCTTTGTTCCTACAGATCTGCTTAAAGTTTGGATGCTATCTTTGGGACTAAGTGTTTTGGCAGGAATGTATCCTGCATGGAAGGCATCAAAGCTTTCTCCAATGGTTGCATTAAGACGAGAATAATGAGAGATGCAATTTTCTATTTTTTTCGTTACAAGAATTTTATCTTAGTTTTCAGTTGTGATCTGATATTCTAACCAGATACTAGTGGAATGATTGTCTTTACTGTCATTTGTGCTGCAGCGGAGAATATGTCTCCATAAAATGGTGCTAATACCATTACAATGTATGCCGCTAGTATGTTGAACGTCTGATTCATAAATATAGTATGTACTTTTGCTTATAATGGATTGTGCAACACTGTTAAGTAACAAAGTTAACCGTAATCTTGAATTACACTTTGTATTTTTTAAACTAAAATACACATACGTTAATTTTTTTAATAAGGTATTGTACCGTACATATAGAGAAATGAACTTTGTACACATGTGAATCTTTGATGTATTATTAACAGTGCTAACATTGTTACTGAACAATGTGTCACAATTCTTTATATCACCTTTCAAGTAATTACGGCATGAATACACAAAGCCTAGCAGCACACAAAAAGATGCTTGCAATCATAATTGGTGTGGCAATATTTGCCACAGCAGGAATGGGTGCAGCATCTGCACAAACTGCTACCGGTGCAACAAACACACCACCAAAAATCCAGGGTTCAATCAACATTGAACAGTTACTTATGTCAAAAGTGACGGTAAGTTTCACTGATGCTGCAAATACAGCTGCAGCAGACTCTGCAATTACCGGAGGCAAAGTAATCGGTGGAAGCTTGAAACAAATGCAAGGATCTCTTGTATATGCCTTCAAAGTAATTGACGGTAACAACATGGTATATTCCGTGATTGTCGATCCTTCAAGTGGAGCAATACTCTACACCTCTCCAGGCCACGCATTTCACATGGGCGGCTTTGGTGCAGGTCAGGCAGGAGGAATGAAAGGCGGTTTCAAACATGGCGGACAGGGATGGAATAAGCAACAAGCTCCATCTACTGGTACAACTCCGCCAGCAACTGGATCCTAATAGTTTCGCAAGAAACTTTTTTCCTTTTTTTATTTCAAACACAGATTCTATAATACAAAATACAATTATAGTGCACTAAAATCTCTAGTCCAGTTTGTATACTCTTGGATCATTCCTTGATTAACACTAGGTTTTCTTTTTTTAATTATTTTCTTAAAATCATCCATGGTACAATCTCGCAGTTTAACATGTGTTAGATCTTTATCCCCTTTGGAATCTGCCATGCTGAAGTACTCGTCTATTACAGATAATTGTGCGGATTGACAAATATCTCTTATGTCGCTTGCACTGTGTCCCTCTGTTAGTTGAGCAAGTTCCACTGAATTTACTGAAGAATCTTTTTTCAGTTTTGCTAAATATAATGAAAATAGATTTTCTCTTGCTTCTAATGATGGCAGTGGTATGTATACTCTTTTTGAAAATCTCCTAAGAAATGCCCAATCTAATTTCCAAGGTTTGTTAGTAGCAGCAATAACATACGTTTGAAGATTTTTTCCTTTATCATTTATTCCATCCATCTCGGTAAGAAACTGGTTTTTTACTCTAATTTCTCCACCGTTTTCATTTTGTGAATTTCCAAGCAGCGAATCTACCTCATCAATCAGCATAATTACTGATGTATTTTCTCTTTTAGAAGTATCTCGTGCCATGTGAAATAGTTTGGATACATTTTTTTCAGCATCACCTAACCATTTACTCATCATTGAAGCTGCATCCACATTTATGAAATAACCTGCAATTTCACTGGCAGTTGCAGCAGCAAGCATTGTTTTTCCACATCCTGGTGGTCCGTATAGAAGAATCCCTCGTGGCCAACCCAATGTGAAAAGTTCTGGTTTTCTGGCAGGATATACAATTGATTCACGTAGTGCAGTCTTTACATCCTCTAGGCCTATTACTTCTCTCCAGCTAACATTTGGTTTTTCCTTTATTATCATGTTATCAAAATTATTGTTAGAAACTGTTTGATTGGAATTACCCTGAGATGATCCGTTATTATTGCCATTATTCTCGTTTGGAGATGTGTTATCAGACGAGTTTTGTAATTCACTTATTCTCTTCTGGTACTGTTCACAATGTTGTTGGTAAACGGCATTCAAAGTATTTTCTGGAAACAGGTGGATTAGTCTTATTAATGCCTCAATGGCTCTTTGATAGTTAGTAATTGCAATACCTCGAGCACCTTGACCATCTTGTTTTATTGCCTCCGCAGCATATTTGCCAGCAACACTTTCTAATTCTTGTACAGCCTCACTCATGAAGATATCTCTTACATTCAACGATTTTTGAGGTATGTGTTACTGTGAAATGGTATGATGCCATTAGTTAAATTAGTTAAAGTGATTTTTACATTGTTTTTATTTTTGATAGCTATCTGATATCTATTATAATGCCCAATTATGATTACTATTTGAGATATAGATTTGGAACCGCTTGAATTTTGTGATGTTTGCTTTCAGAAAGGAAGACCTAATCTTTGTGAGACTTACAAGAATGAATTTACTAAAATCACTTCATTACAATTTTCTCAGAAATCTAGATTGGACAAAGTTCTCAATAGGCTAGAGATTAGACCAAGGTCAGTTGAAAAGCGTTGGACACTTGTTATGGACTCTCAAAAACGAAAGGAGTTTCTTGATTCACTGTGGGGGATGGCAATTACTGTTCATACGTTAGAAGATCATGTAAAAACTATAACAAGGCTTTACAAGCCAGAGGTAAGAAAACTTGGGGATGAAAAACAAGTCGAACTTCCCAGTCCAGAAACTTGGGAAGAATTTGAGCCTAAATCACGAGACTGGGCTCCGCTAAAAGTTGAAACAAAGAAAGAAAAATTCTATGCCAAAGTAAATCTTGGTAATGTACTCAAGTGTTCAAGTTTTGAA
The DNA here is from genome assembly GCA_031296345.1 of Nitrosotalea sp. Lineage (GTDB taxonomy): Archaea > Thermoproteota > Nitrososphaeria > Nitrososphaerales > Nitrosopumilaceae > Nitrosotalea. The sequence goes on from JARLFW010000096.1 coordinate 3,340, forward strand.
GGAACGACATACTTTCGTACTTATCTAAAGGATACCACTCCTACGCTTGCCCCTATGGAAAAGCGTGCTGTATACAATATTGTATCTACTATTGCTGAACCAATCACAGCTATTTGGAAATCTGATGGTGAGGACAAACGTGGGTTTATTGAACAAAATCAATTACCAAATGTACCTGATGAAATATTCAATGTCTTACGAAGACTGGCAACTGTAGATAAAAGACTCCAAGATACTTTGATATTTGAAAATGATGATTTCGAGTTGGTAAAAACTGTACTAGGATGCATCAAAATTGAACTGGTAAAATCCTCTGAGACCATAACAACACTGTCTGA
>JARLFW010000097.1 GCA_031296345.1 Nitrosotalea sp.
ACTCAAAGTAGATCTCTTTTGCATTGAAATTATTTCAATTATGAACTCTTGATTGTCATTGTCAGACGTAACAGGAATTAGTGCTCGCTTTTTCTTCTTGTCAAGGAAAATATCGTCTATTTTAATCGGAAATGGTTTCTCTTGAACTATGTTTTGAAATCTTGACGAAAATTCCTCAAGGTTAATTCCGTTGTCAAAAATAACATGTGGCATAGTCTCCTTTAGATTTGTCATTAAACAAGATAAGTTATTCTAATTTAGTATATTAGAAATTTGTACATGTTCCTACGGTTTTTTTGATGTAGGTTTGTGAAGTATTATTCTACAGATTTAGAATCATAATCTGAAAAGATTAGTATTTTTCAATACTTTACGTAATTATGATTTTCATATTTCAACTCTGTACGTAAAATCTAACTCATCAAAGGTAATGGGTGTGTTATGATTTACTATTTATGAGCGCTTAATGGCTCGCTTGACAGATTCTCTATTCTTAAGAAGATAACACGTAGAACTGTTAGATTTGAATCCCACTTTGGTAATTCCGCTTGTAATGAGTTTTACAAGTTTTGCCGGATGTGTTTCCACATCAAACCATTGCCATCCCAAATATTGTTTGTTGGATAGATTCTCCTCTTCTTTTTGTACTGCTAGCTGAAGAGTTTTGAGATATTCTGGCTTTAGAGCTAGTAGTTGAACGGCATTATTGTAATCTTGCATGGATATACATATACACCTATACATATATGCATATGTCTTTTCCATAAACAATTAAATGCATATTGCATGAATTTAGCCTTAAAGATCCATTCTATGAAAAATAATTTCAACAATATCATGGGATCCACACTGGCTGACAATAATGATTAGTAATCTTGTTTTGTTCCAGATTCCAATTGTGCTGTTCTTAGTAGGGGCACTATCTGGTCTGTTATCACGAAATAGCAGACTTGCACGACCAATGATATTTGTTCCTGCCATGATTGGTTCAATTTTTACCATCATATTTTCCATTGACATCATAACTGGTACATCATTAAAGTTGGCTGTACCAAACATACTTCCTTTCTTTAATCTTGAAATCTTTGTTGATGGAGTATCAGCATTTTTCATATTAATAATCGGAATAGTGTCATTTGCTGTTTCATTATACTCGATAGGATATTCAAAGGAATACGAAACTAAAAAAAGAATATCAGTTTTTGGATTTCTTTTTAATATTTTCATTCTGTCAATGATTCTTGTTGTGTCATCAAACAATGCATTTTTCTTTTTGATATTTTGGGAACTAATGTCACTGGTATCATTTTTCTTGGTAATCTATGATCATGACAAGGAAGAAAATCTCAAGTCAGGCATTACATATCTTGTGATGACACACTTTGGAACGGCTTTTATTTTTATCTCATTCTTACTTGGATATGTCCAGACAGGTAGTTTTAGTTTTGATTCACTACGTGAATCGTCTTCTTCATTTCCACTGTTGGTAAAAAATCTTGTATTTATTTTTGCGTTTATTGGATTTGGAGTAAAAGCAGGATTTGTTCCATTGCATACTTGGCTGCCACATGCACATACAACTGCTCCAAGCAATGTTTCTGCATTAATGTCCGCAGTGATGATAAAAATGGGAATTTATGGCATAGTTAGGACAGTTTTTGATTTTTCTGGTTTTGGTGCATCCCCTGACTTTGCATGGTGGGGAGTCCTCATGGTTGCTGTAGGTTCCATATCCGCAGTAAGCGGTGTACTGTATGCAGTAATTGAGCGTGATATAAAACGAGCCCTTGCCTATTCCAGCATAGAAAACATAGGGATAATTCTAATCGGATTAGGGCTCTCAGTCGTCTTTGCAGCATATCACCTTGTAGCACTCTCCATCCTGGCCTTTGTTGCAAGCATGTATCACGCCATAAACCATGCAGTCTTCAAGGGGTTGCTTTTCATGGGTGCAGGCTCTGTTGTATATGCTACCCATACTAGAAACATGGAAGATCTTGGTGGAATCATCAAGCAGATGCCATGGACTTCATTGTTATTTCTAATTGGGGCTGTCTCAATAGTTGGATTACCGCCCTTCAATGGTTTTGTAAGCGAATGGCTAACGTTACAGGCTTTTCTTTCAAGTTATCAGATACCATCTACAATACTACAGATATCTATCGCATTTGCAAGCTTGCCCTTTGCACTCACAATCGGAATTGCATCTGCCACATTTGTCAGATTGTTTGGAATAACATTTCTTTCAAGGGCAAGAAGTAAACATGCTCTTGATATCAAAGAAGTTCCACGAAGTATGATTGTAGGAATGGCAGTGTTGGCAGCTGCTTGTATCTTACTTGGAATACTTGCGTCTTTAGGAATTTCTTTGATAAGTTCTGCATTCCATTTGGCTTCACAGCCTTCAAGTCCCTTGGATAGTATTACATTACAAAATAATGTAAACAATGCAGTACATCTCTCCATGCCATTTGTGTTGATATTGTTTTCAGCTATAGCAGTTGGTGCTTTTGGTTTTATTCAAACAATTGGTGGAAAAACCAGTAAGACAATCTATGGAACATGGGATTGCGGGTTTGGAAATCTAAATGAAAAAATGGAATATACT
>JARLFW010000098.1 GCA_031296345.1 Nitrosotalea sp.
ACTAGTAAATTAAAGGGTGAAATGAGGTTTTGAAATTGAGTGAAATTATGTCATCACCCATCAATGCAACAGAACCTGATTTCGCATAGTTTATCTTCCAGTCTTGCACGCAAAAAATCGATTTCCATGAGGACACCAATTTGTAATTTTGATGCAATGAACGGTATACTGTGTCCCCAATGTGAGTCAAAATTAGATCAAGGTGTGCTTACAAAAGCCGATGTAGATGCCTCTATAAAACTAGTAAAACTTTCTCAAAAAATTCCACAAATAGAAAAATTCACGTTAAATTCATGTCGTGAATCAATCGGTGATTATGTGATATATCTTGGGAGCCAGGATATTATGACAATTAGGCAAAGTAGGGAACTTTATCGTATACTTCAAGGCGAATTTACAGGAAAAATTTGGCTTGTACACCAAGACTCTGATGATAAGAAGTTCATTGAAGATGTATTCTTTCCAATCAAAATACTTGCAATAAATCACGTTTGGGCTCTAGGTGGTCTTAGAAGAACCAAAGTCATAGTATCTGGAAAAAAGACAGCAAAATTTCCAATAGATGTAAACAAGATTATTGCAATTGCACACGATCTTCGAAAGATAGAACTAGTAGTGGAATTTGAGAGAAAGTAGGGCAGTATTCATGGATATTACAAAAACTCACAACATCGGTGCACTTGAACCTTCTATGAAGGGACAAAAAGTAATAGTTGCAGGTTGGGTGGAAGATTTACGAGAATTGGGAAAACTCACATTTCTTACTTTACGAGATATTACTGGCGTCTCACAGATTGTAGTCGCAGGTCCAGAAAATCTACAACAAGTAAAAGACCTTAGCAGACAAAGTGTTGTACGAATTACTGGTGCAGTTCAAGAATCCAAAGCACGGGATTTTGCATATGAGATAAAGGCTGAGAAGATTGAAATTTTGTCAAGAGCAATACATCCTTTGCCAATAGACCCACTTGGTAGACTAGAAAGTGGACTTGATAACAGACTAAATGCAAGAGCACTTGATCTTCGCAACCAAAAAACTGCATCCATCTTTAAGATACGTCATCATGTTCTTCTTTGTATACGCAAGACACTTGTTGAACTTGGTTTTCTTGAGGTAAACACTCCAAAAATTATAGGAAGTGCAAGTGAGGGTGGAGCCAATTTATTTTCTTTAAAATATTTTGACAAGCAAGCATATCTTGCACAGAGTCCACAACTTTACAAAGAACAACTAACACTTGGGCTTGAGCGAATATTTGAGATATCATCTTTTTATCGGGCTGAAAATTCTCATACTGTAAGACACCTGACAGAATTTACAAGTGTTGACATTGAATCTGCATTTATGGATTATACCGATGTTATGGAAATTCTAGAAAGATTGGTCGTATCTGTTTTTGAGTACATAGAAAAAAACTGTATTGCAGAACAAAAGAGTTTGGGAATTGAAATCAAAACACCAAAAACACCTTTTGATAGGGTTACATACAAACAGGCAATTGAAGAACTTGGAAAACAAGGACTTGCTCTTACATTTGGAGATGATTTGCTTGACTCTCATCTAAGAAAACTCGGTGAGATTCACCCTGGATTTTACTTTTTGACTGATTGGCCACTTAAACTAAAACCATTTTACATACATGAAAAAGAAGACGACCCTAATACTTCAAAATCATTTGACCTCCAATTTGGATATCTTGAATTGTCATCTGGAGGCAGAAGACTACATGATCCTATCAAGATAAAATCAAGACTGGTAGAACAAGGACTGGACCCTGTACAATTTGAAGATCATCTGAGAGCATTTGATTGGGGAATGCCACCTCATTCTGGGTGGGGGTTGGGTTTGGATAGGTTGATGGCTGTTTTAACGCAGATTGACAATGTTAGAGAGGTTGTACTATATCCACGTGACCCAGAAAGACTATTTCCATAAAAAGATAAATTTTGATCACATCCAGATGAATCGTGCGGCAATGTGATTTTTGCGGTTCTGACTTTGGAGATAGGACATGCTACTTTTGTGAAAAACACTGTTGCACTTCATGCATGACTGATGATAGAACTAGATGCAAACGCTGTTACATTACAAAAAGAAAACTTGGATGGCGAATTTTTAAGAAAAATAAAGTGCTGTTGGGATTTATTGCATTTGTCTGGGCGTATACTGTATTTCCAATCCCTCTTATCAAAGGAATTGATCCTGCATTTTACTGGATTTCTCTAGGAGTTGCAATAATGATCATGATTCCAATTAGTCTTGCGATGTTTTTTTGGTCAAGAGAGCCACCTGCATCTGACATCAAGTGATACGTGATATTACACTCTGTGTAAATTCGCTAGTGCTCTTGTTGCCGCCAATGTCTTTTGTCTTGATTCCTTCTTTGACAATTCCATATACTGCATCTTCTATCTTTTTTGCTACATCATAACAAGACTTGTCATTGTTTTTCATTCCAAGCCATTCAAACATCATTTTTGTAGATAAAATAAATGAAGATGGGTTTGCAACTTGTTTTCCAGCAATGTCAAATGCCGCGCCATGGACTGGCTCAAATAATGCAAACTTGTCTCCAATGTTTGCAGCCGGAGCCATTCCTAATCCACCTACCACCTGTGATGCTTCATCTGATAAAATATCTCCAAACAAATTAGTAGTTACTATGACATCAAAATCCTCTGGCTGTCTAATCAAATTCATGGCACATGCATCTACATACATTTGATCAAATGAAATTTTTGGATAATTCTTTGCTACTTCTTGGCATGACCTTGAAAACAACCCGTCTGTCTTTTTCATTACATTTGATTTGTGAACACAAGTCACCTTTCTCTTACCGTTTCGCTGCTCTGCTGTCATGAATGCATATTTTGCAATTCGTTGTGATGCTCTCTTTGAGATTGTACGTAATGCAACAGATGTCTCTCCCAGGTCAACCTCCATGCCTGTGTATAGATCCTCTGTGTTTTCTCTTACTATTACCATGTCTATGTTTTCTTTCAATGATGGCATGTTTGGA
>JARLFW010000099.1 GCA_031296345.1 Nitrosotalea sp.
AAGTACACCAAGATCAACTTTTCCAGTATTCACATCAACTCCTGCGTCTTGTAACATACTTTGTATGAGAAAGATGGCTCTTTCTGCATCTTCGCCATCAACTTGTGTTTTCATTAATAGTCTAGCTCTTGCCGTGGCTAATCTTACAAGTCCTTCTAGTTGTCTAGGTGTAACTGTTATCATTCCTTCAGATTCTACATTTCTCATTGTCATATAGTAATTCAGAATTTTATCTTCCGCCTCGGGAGTAAGATTTGGATCAGATCTCTTTGCATATGACAGATATTTTGTAAGAATATCAACATCAATCAGCGATTTTGTATCAGTTCCCGAAGCCCTATGTAAATTCAATATGTGTCGTGCAATTCTGGTATCTCTTTCTTTTGATGGTATATCTCTTACAACAAAGATAAGATCAAAACGTGTTAGAAGTGGAATTGGAAGGTTGACATTCTCTGTGATGTTCTTGAATGGATCATATTTTCCATACATGGGGTTTGCAGCAGCCAAAATTGATGTCCTTGCATTCAATGTTGCAACGATTCCACCTTTTGCTATACTTACAGACTGTTGTTCCATAGTTTCATGTAATGCACTTCTATCTTCTGGTTTCATTTTATCAAATTCGTCTATGCAGACAAGACCTTGATCACCCAAGACTACGGCACCTGCCTCAAGCATCATTATACCAATTTTATCCCTTACAACTGCTGCTGTGAGTCCTGCAGCAGTGGAACCTCTTCCAGATGTGTAAAGTCCTCTAGGAGCAATTCTTGCACAAAATTTTAACATCTCACTTTTTGCCGTACCAGGGTCACCCACCAAAAAGACGTTGATATCACCACGAATTTTAGCACCATCAGCAAGAAGTTTTTGAGTTGATCCTACAATTAACAACAAGATGGCTTCCTTGATTATATCATGACCACTTACATGCGGTGCAAATGAAGCTATAAGTCTATCATAAATATCAGGATTTTTAACAAGTGATTTGATTATTCTTTCTTCATCAGGAGAAATTTCCTCTCGCTCAGTGCTTCTAGAAGCCTTATTTCCACGTCCGCGATGAAACTCTATATTATTTCCCTGAATTCTTAATCTGTAAATCCCACTCTTTCCTCTCATAGTAGGGATATGTTCCTGTTCAATTCTTACAATTCCCGTTAGGATAATACGATCTCCAGGTCTTGCGTTGTCAACCAAATCTTGCAAGACTGTTACATCAAGGTAATGAGGTAATTGTCCTGGAGGTAAATCCTCGGGCAATTCTTGTAGTCTCACCATTTGGAAATCAATAAACTTGCTTTGTTCAGGACTTATCTCAAGATCTCTATAAGTACATTTTCCATTATCACATTTGAGAGGTTCCTTAAATTCCAGACCTTTTTCCTGGACTCTTACAGTCTTATGATTATCTGGACAAAAGTAGACTAGTTCTTTTGCAAGAGGTTTAATTTCAGAAGATCTAACAACCATTCCAGATACACTTATCATTTTTCCAATAACTTCTGCATTTACTTCACGCAAACTACGTTGAGATGGATAATTTGAGATTCTGGCTCGAATATCATGACGAATTTTTTCTGCATATTGTGGGAATCTTTCTTTAAGAATATCTTTTATTGCACCACCAAAGGCTCGAAGAATTTCATCAGGATCAACATTAAACACTGATTCAATTTCAGGATTTGATACTAGATCATTATAATCAGCTACAATGTATTGTGTTTTCTTTGCCATCATTTGATCTATTTCATCAACATATTTGTAAGAACCAGATTTATCTTTGAATTGACTTAAAAATTCTTTCACTTGATCTTGAAGTTTACTTTTTGAAATAGATTCAGATTGTACAGTCAATTTTTATCACCCAGTATTTGTTTTTTGAATTCAGTGCTATTATTATGAATATAATCAAATAATGTACGTTCTTCAATTGTCAATTTCTTTGCTAAGTCAGATGTCATCTTGGAAGAATCTGCTAATCGAATTATTTTTCCCTGTCTTTTACGAATAAGAGAGTTCAACATGCTTTCTATTTTATCACGATCTTCCTGTGGAAGTCTTTGTGTGAATGAATTCACTTTAATGTAAAAGTCTAATTCCAGTGTAGAAAGATCAAAATCTCCCTGGACATTTTCTTTCATAACTGCTTGTTTCAAAGCTACCACCATATCGGTGTCTTGTACTTGGACAAGTTTTTCTGCTGATAATACTTCGGCTACCCATCTAGAGACGCTCATTATTTCACCTTGTTTAGATTCTACTGACACTGTGGGTGCCTCTATTTTGAGATCATATACAAAGTTGACTTTAACATCCTGTAATCGGTATCCTATACTATGTACCTGTATGAGTTCTGATATGTTCAATTTACTCGATCCTACTTCAGGCCTCTAAAGGGATCGATCGATCAATTCTGTTAACCATTTACTTTGATCATTTGATCTAGATTCTGTTTGTACAAATCCATGCCTCTTCATAACTGAAATACCTTTTTTCTCATTCGTCATCATAATCCGAGTTATCATCCTTGCAATGTAAATCTTTTTCAAACATAATAACAATAGGTCATAGAGGAATACCCAAGTGCCTGATTTAGATCGATATTAATAATTTATAATTCAATTTCTTAGACTTAATTTTATTAGTAAGTGAAAGACGTATGTCCCTATGATAGAATCTTCGATGTGGGTAGAAAAATACCGTCCAACAAAGATCTCGTCAATAATAAATCAGAAGGAGATAGTTGGTAGTTTACGATCGCTTCTAAAAAACACATCAGAAATGCCACATCTATTATTTTCTGGCTCAGCTGGAGTCGGTAAGACAACTACTGCATTATGTCTTGCAAGAGAAATTTTAGGTGATACATGGCGTGAGTATACTTTAGAGTTGAACGCGTCCGATGAACGTGGCATCAACATGGTAAGGGAGAGAGTAAAGAAATTTGCAAGGTTCTCGGGTTTGGATACTAACATTCCATTTAAACTCGTAATTTTGGATGAAGCTGATGAAATGACTTCAGATGCTCAGACTGCCTTGAGAAGAATTATTGAGGATACGTCAAAACATTGTAGATTCATTATGATTGCAAATAACATATCAAAAATCATAGAACCTCTTCAAAGTAGATGCGCTGTTTTCAAGTTTACAAGGATATCAGAGGAAGATGTAGTAAGCCATTTAGAAGAAATTTGTAAAAAAGAGAAGATAAAGTATAATGAAAACGGTCTAAAAACATTGTATTTGTATTCAGAAGGTGATATGCGTCATTCCATAAACATGTTACAAGCAACTGCAAGTGTTGGAACTATAAATGAAGAGAATGTAAAATCTTCTGCTGGACTTGCTAAAACAAGTGACGTTAGTGTTATTCTAAAACTTGCACTTGATGGAAAACTTTCAGAAGCTAGGAGCAAGATGATTGAACTCATCAAAGTATACGGAATGTCTGAATCAGACTTTCTAAAATATCTCAATGAAGAATGTTACAGAATTAAGACGCCTCACTTGTCAGAGATTTTAGAAGCCATAGCAAAATATGACTATAGATTAATCATAGGAGCTAATCCAGAGATTCAGCTTTCAGCTTTACTTGCAGAAATTGGAAATATAGAAAAATAATAACGCAGAGAGAGGGATTTGAACCCCCGCGTGCTTGCGCACATAGGCTCTCAAGGCCCACGCCATGCCGGGCTAGGCGACCTCTGCAAGTTTTTTTTGTAAGGACTTGTTAAAATTTGTTTAAGATCACATGTTTTCTAGACATCCGTAGAGATTATCAATAAGAAAAAGAAAAGGGACGAAAAATTCTAGTGGTGTGCGTGTGGATTTTCAGAACCAGATTCCATTTTTACAAAGGTTCCGGCTGCTTTCTCATGGTGTTCTAAGTTAGATTGGTCTACCTTAATGGCTTGTGGAGGACAAACTGAAACGCATGCCATGCACCATATACAGTCATGTTCTCTAATTGGATCAGCCTTGTCAGTGTAGTCCTTTCTGTGTTCTTTTTCAGATTCACCAGTTCCAGCAAATGTTGCATTTATTGTCTTATTTGCAGGAATGTCTTGTTCTGTTCTATACCATTGGAAAACTTGTACTGGGCATGCTTCAATGCATGCACCGTCTGCAACACATGAATCCCAGTCTACTGCTACCATTGTACCACTTACACCTACTGGTTCGATTTTTTCTCCTCGAGCCTTGAAGGACTCGATGCAATTTTCATCTTTTGAGGCTTCTGCTAATTTACCAGGACCCCATCTAAAGTGAAAATGCTCACCATCAGAGTGATTTATTTTTCCAATTGGTTTGAAACCTTTTGGAAAGTCTTCTGCTATCGGCATAGTTTTTTGTCGCAGGCTATGTTATTTAAACCTAGACAAAACTAAGCAAATTTTGCAATCTCTTTTTCGTGAATATCTTGATTTAACTGATCAACCTTGATTGCCTTGGTCGGACAAACTTCAACACAGGCCATGCACCAAATACAATCTGCCTCTTTTACTGGAATTGCTTTGTCAGTGTAGTCTTTCCTGTCATTTCTACCTGTTTCGCCAGGATTTTTGTACCATTCAAAAACCTTAACGGGACAACTTAACAAACAGATGCCATCGGCAACACATGAATCCCAATCTACAGCTACAAATGTACCATGTACTCCCATTGGTCTTATCTCTTCACCTGAAGCTTCCGAGTCAGATTTTACTTTAGGATCCGATGCAGCTTCTGCAAGACGTCCAGGACCCCAAACCAGATGATAATTTTCACTTAATGGATCTTTGAATTTTTCAATCACTTTGTGATTTGCTGGAAAGTTTGGATCTATAGGCATATTATCAGAAGTTCTTGTTTGTTATTTAAAGTGTGTACAAGATAAATTCATATCTTTCACAAATCGCTCTAGTTTATTGGGAATTTTCAAGTATGATGTATATCGTAATCCTAATGTAGGAATTTATGCCAAGTGTAACGACAAGTTTGTTTTCATACCAAATGGATTTGCACCTACAAAAGCAAAGAACCTTGCAGAATTTTTGAAAACTGAGTATATCTTTACGTCAGTTGCAAATACAAGATTACTTGGACCGCTAATGGTTGTAAATAACAAAGGACTTTTGCTTCCACATAATTGTTATCAAGAAGAGATATCTCATTTAAAAAAATCAACTGGACTTAATGTTGGTGTACTAGATACAAAACATACCGCATTAGGAAATTTAATTTGTACAAACGATAAAGGAGCAGTCATATCTCCACTCATTCCAACAGAATATGTCAAGCAAATTGAAAATGTCTTAGGAGTGGAGGTTATAAGAAAAAGAGTTGCAGGCTATCATCAGACTGGTGCAATGACAGTGGCAAATTCCAAAGGTGGAATCATTCATCCTTCTGCAGAAGAAGAAGATATCAAAACAATATCACAAGTATTAGGTGTAGAATTAGAGCCTGCTACAGTCAATGGGGGATCACCATATCTTTCTTCAGGCACTCTTGCAAATAATAATTCGTTAGTTGTAGGAGGTCTTACAAATGGTCCTGAGCTTATGATGCTTACAAAGGCCTTCAGAGTGGAAGACTAGATTTTAGATCATTTAACATAACATCCATCTTTACCTGTTTTTCAGAACCATCTCTCATATTTCGAATTATAACAGAATTATCAGCATATTCCTTTGGAGCAACTATTATAACATATTTTGAGTTGGAGGCAATTTCCATCTGTTTTTTTAGTGATTTTCCCAATAGATCTACATCAGTTGGAATGCCTTTTAGACGAAGTTGTGATGCAAGATTAATTGCAATTTTTTTCATATCATCATTGATAAAAACTACAGATACTCGATCTTCTTTAGATTGTGTATTTACCTTCTGTTTCTCCAATAATAGGACAATTCGCTCTACTCCTCCAGCTGCACCTGTAGCACCAAGATCATTTCTTCCAAAGGCTTTAGTCAGTGTATCATATCTTCCACCTCCCACAAGTGCACCTACATCATTTTTTTCAAATACCTCAAAAACTATTCCAGAATAATAGTCAAGGCCTCGAACTATTCCAAAGTTTATTCTAACATTGTTAACACCACGATTTTTTAAAGTATCAAACAATTGCAAGATCTTGTTCCAATTTTTTAGTTGACTGACATCAACCTCTTTTTCTATTTCTTCAGGCAAGCCCTTAATTTCGGAAAATTTCAGAATTTGTTCTAGTGCAGGTACTGAATAGCCCTTTTCTTTGTATTCGTTAATTATATCCTGTCTTCTCTTTTTTTGGATTTTATCAACAGCTCTTAGAATATCACTAATTACTTCAGATGAGTCAGATTTGAAAATACTTCTAACATACGATTCAATAAGTTCTCTATCACAGATATCAATTACAACATTTTCAAGTCCCAATTTTGTTAGAAATTTAGATGTAAAATCAATTATTTCAGCATCGGATTCTATGTTTGGTTCTCCATAGATCTCTATATCCCACTGATGAAAGAATCTGTATCTGCCCTTTTGTGGTTCATCATAACGCCATACACCACCAAATGTTGAGATCTTAGCAGGTAATCGCATTGATTTTTGAGATGCAGCATAACGTGTTAGACCTATTGTAAAATCAAAACGTAGTGCTACCTCACGATCTCCTTTGTCAGTAAAATAATAAATTTCATTTTTTATTGATGGGCCACTCTTTGTTTCTATTACTGACAGTAATTCAATTGGAGAAGATTCCATAAACTGAAAACCAAACAAATTTGATGTCTCAATAAATTTCTGACGTACATATTCAATTTCAGAAGATTCCTTTGGTTCTATATCTCGCATACCGCGTGGTAGTTCCAATTTCAAAACTCATTCTTTTTCCAATGCATTTAGACTTTCTGATTGCAAAAAATCATGGTTAGAATAAATTAATAGTGTACTCTAGACCTACCAATCCATGGCATATCGATATCTGGATCATATGACAGATGCATTTATCGAAGTAATTGGAAATACAACAGACGAAGCCTTTGCAAATGCAGGCATATCTGTGGTAGACACAATTGTTGATATCAACTCAGTAGAGAACAAAGAGGATAGGAAAATAGAAGTTAGTGCAGACGACCTGAAAGGATTACTATATAGCTGGCTTGAGGAGATAATCATTCTTACCATAACAGATGGATTTGTAGGAAAAATATTTAATGTAAAGATAACAAAAAATGTGAAATATCATCTTTTAGCAAAAATCAGTGGAGAAGAAATTAATTTTGAAAAACATCATTTTAAAATGGAAATAAAGGCACCGACATATCATCTCATGGAAATTAAAGATGAGAAACCAGTTTTGATGCGATTCATTCTCGATCTCTAGGCTAAATTATTAAAGAGCTTTTATCTATAATTCATCAGGTTTGGTAGACGAAGAATTAGAGAAAATTATGAAAAAGAAATTAGAGGAAATGAAATCTCGTAAAGAACAAGAGATTCTAGAACTTACTGATTCTAATTTTGACAAAGCCATTGTTGGTGATACACCAGTAATTGTGGATTTTTGGGCTACATGGTGTGGCCCATGTCAGTTCATGTTGCCTATTTTTGAGAGAATTGCAAAAAAATACAAGACTGTGAGATTTGCACGTCTAAATGTAGATGATGCCCCTGGCATATCTCAAAGATATGGAGTATATTCAATTCCTACATTCATTGTATTCAACAATGGTGAACCTATTGACAAGGCGATGGGAGCAATAGGAGAACCAGGTCTTCATATGCTTGCTCAGAAATATGCCTAGTAAGCATAAAGTGGATTGATCTTTCTCTGGATTTCAATTATTTCTCGTAGGACTTGAAATTCTTCAGGACTCAGCTTATGAGAGAATGTTTTTAGCAATAATTTTGCTTCTGGAGATGGGGGAAAAGAATAGAAAACTTCTTCTTCAGATATTTGTCTACCCACTGTTACATTTTGAATTGAAACTGCAACCTCCTGACCTTTTTTTGCAACATCAACACTCTTACCGTTGTCTTGTAATTGATGTATAGTACCAACTTTTCTACCAGATGTATTCATAACAGATACTTTTTGTTTTAGAACACCTGCGTCTACTTGTACTCCAAAAACTGCAGGATTATTTTTTCTGAACACATAGCCTTTAAGAAATGTGAATTTAGAAATTGGTGTAAGTTCTTGAAAGATAGCATTTTCTGCATTTGCAGTATCATCTTGAACCCAATTGGTATAGTTATCAATCAGACTATAGATTACTTGATCATGAAAAATCTTGATATGATTAGAGTCTGCTTCGTCTTGTGCGTCTTGTAAAACTTTGACATTAAATGCTATTACTACACCTAAATGTCTATCATGTTCTTTTACGGCTAGGGCTTCCATTACATCTCGTCTTGTAACTGGTCCTATGTCTGCCATCGATATAGTAACATTTTGTTTTTTTAACATTTCAGTCAAGGCCTCAAGAGATCCTATTGTATCACACTTGAGAATTACTCCTTTTGTATCAGTTTTAATAAATACTGATTTCATCTCAGACTCGATTAATTTTTTAAATTCCTCAATCTTTGATTCATCAGTGGTTGCATATACAGGACTTCCCGGAAGTACTCCCTCCAAGTCGGGGGATGCAATTTTTATTCCAGCAGCTGCATTGACTTCATTTACAGGTCTAAATTTATCTCTAGGATCACGCATCTCATCAAGAGGTTTTGGAAGGAGTATTGCTTTTGGTTTTGTAATTATTACAGAGTCTCTCTTGGCAACCAGTATAGAGTCACCCTTTCTTAGAGTACCATCAATTAAGATAATGTTAGCAGTCATCCCAAGACCAATCTCTTCCTTTACCTCAAGAACTATGCCTCTTGTTGGTTTTTCAGTCTGGTCCAATTTTTTTTGCATAAATTGCTGTGTAAGTCCTACCAATACTGCAAGTAATTCAGGCATGCCTTCCCCACTTCTTGCACTTACTGGAACTATAGCAACTTCTTTTAAGAAATCTTTTACTCTGTAAAATGCCTCTGAGTTATATCCTAGAACAGATAATGTACCTACTACATTATACAATAACTCATCAAGTGCAGTCTGCACAAATGGATCTTGTTCTTTAACAGATTGTGTGATAAACTTCGTGGTAGGATTTTTTTTCCACCCAGAAACCATATCCACTTTATTCAAAGCTATTACAAATGGAACTTTTCTACTCTGTAAGATTTTGAGACTTTCATTAGTTTGTGGTTGAAATCCTCGGTTTACATCCACAACAAGAATTGCAATATCTGCAGCAGAGCCTCCTCGTGCTCTAAGATTTGTAAATATTTCATGTCCAGGGGTATCAATAACAAGTAAACCTGGAATTTCTTGATTTGCTCCTCCCATTTTTGCAAAAAGAGGTCCGCAAACTTTCTTTAATGTTTCTGTAGGAAGAAAACTTGCTCCTATGTGTTGTGTAATTCCTCCAGCTTCTCTTGCTTGTACACCCGTACCTCTTATCTTGTCTAAGAGAGATGTTTTACCAGAGTCTACGTGACCTAGAACTGCGACTATAGGCTGTCGTATTTGCAACCGCTTTCACTTGAATACCACAGCTATTTCTTTTTCAAAACTTTCTTTAGAATCAGAAGCATGGATTATGTTATCAGATATGCCCAGTCCAAAATCTCCTCTTACTGTTCCTGGTGCGGCATCAAATGACTTGGTTGAACCTACCATCATCCTTGTAGTTGCAATTGCATTATTTCCCTCAATTATAGCAGCAACAACACTTCCTGATGTGATAAAAGAGACCAACTCTCCAAAGAATGGTTTTGTGTTATGAGCAGAATAGAATTCCTCTGCCATTTGCTTTGTGAAAGTAAACATTTTCAATTTTGATATATTAAATCCTTTATGCTCAAATCTAGAAATAATATCTCCAACTAATTTTCTTTCTACACCGTCAGGTTTTACTATGAAAAGTGTTTGCTCAGTCATTTTATTTTTTGACCTTTATTCCGCCCTTGACATATTTGTTGGTCCACTTTAGTCTTCTTGGATCACGTTTTAAGACTAGCATATTCTTCTTGCATTTTGAAGAACAGAACCAAAATACGGAACCGTCATTTTTTACAAGCATGGTACCGGAACCCTTTGCTACTGGTCTATTACAAAAACTGCAAGGCTTAACAAGAACACTCATTTTTTATCACTTGATTTTTCTCGCTTCTCGTTCTGTCTCTCTTAATATGAGAATGTCTGCCATTCTGACAGAACCTTTTACGTTTCTTGTTAGAATTCTTCCTCTATCTTTACCATCTAGTATTTTTACTCTTACTTGAATAACTTCTCCAGCAATTCCGGTTCTTCCCACTATTTGTATAACTTCAGCGGAGGTTGGAACTTCAGTACTCATTTGCTAGCTTGACCACCTTTTATCTGCGACAATGATGCCACAATTTGGTCTACTATATGTTGAGCATCTCCCGAATCTAATATCGCAGCAGCGGCAGAGGTAACATCAATTCCCAAAGACTTTCCGAGTTCCTGTCTACTTGGAACAAAGCCATATGGAATTCCGTGTTCCTCACACAGTATAGGAAGGTGAGCAACTACCTCTGGTGGTTCTACATCTTCTGCAATAATCACCAGTTTACTTATTCCTCTTTCGATTGCTTTTGTAACTTCGTTGGTACCTTTCTTTACTTTACCACTTTGTTGTGCAACTCTTATAGCTTCATAGATTGGGCTAACCAAGTCAGTGGGCACCTGAAACTTTACGTAATAAGCCTTAGCCAGATGTATCACCCATTGGGATCATTTCCATTCTTAACGTCTTTTCAATTGGTTTTAAAAGTGTTATCTGTCAGCTGCAGTCTTTACTTTTTGCAGGTATTTTGCAAAAATATCATCTAATCTAGATTGGGAGGAAGATTCTGCATAGATTCTAGCTATCGGTTCAGTACCACTCAATCTTACCATAACCCAGCTTGACCCGTCTAGAAATAATTTGATTCCATCAGTAAGATCTTTTTTGTAAGGTTCTGCTTTTAGAATTCCAAGTATTTTTTTAAAATCATCTTTTGAACATTCTATTTTTCCTTTCGTTGTAAATGATGGAGGAAGTGCATCCATTTCTTGGGACAAAGAGTTTGTGCTATTTGCCAGAAGATCAATCAATATGGCCATAGTCATAGAACCATCTCTTACTTGATTATGTGTACCATACATGAAGCCACCATTTTCTTCAAAACCAATTAGTGCATTTTCTTGAATCATCTTACGTGAAACTTCAACGCTGCCAACTTTAGTTCGTAATACTTTAGAACCTGAATTTGATGCTATTTTTTCTATTACATATGTAGAATTAACTGAAGTTATTATCTTAGACTGTGGATATTTTTCTAGAAGATATTTGGATAAAAGCAATGCAGATCTATCACCTGTGAGAATTTTTCCTTTCTCATCACAAAAAATACTTCTATCCCCATCCCCATCAAATGCTATTCCAAAATTAGCTTTTGATTTATTCACCATACTTGAGAGTTTATCTAGATTTTGAGGTGTAGGCTCTGATCCTCTTCCTGGAAAAGTTCCATCTATTTTTTCATTAATTAAAACTACCTCGCATCCTAGATCTCTACATAGAACAGGAGCAGCTACTGCTTGTGTACCATTACCAAGATCTAGTACCACTTTGAGATTTCTTGATTTAATTTTTTTTACATTAACTTGTTTCTTAATTCCAGAAATATACGCGCCTATAGTTTTTGACTCGTTTTTTATTGAACCGAATTTATTTGAAATTTTCCATTTTTTCTTGAAATAAAATTCCTCTACCTTGAGTTCATCTTCTCTTGAGATCTCAATTCCATCTCTTGCAGTTACCTTTATTCCATTATATTGTGGAGGATTGTGTGATGCAGTTATCATGATTCCTCCATTGTAACCAAGTTGTTTTGTAGCAAACTGCAAACAAGGTGTAGGAACTAAACCACAAACTGCAGAATCAAGACCAGTTGAGCTTAGTGCAGCTGTTACTATTTTTGATATAATGATACTAGATTCTCGTCCATCATAACCTACTAAAATCGGTCCTTTTTTGAAAAGAGTTGCAATGGATAGAGTAATTTCGGAGATAAACTCAAGGGTAAGACCTTCTCCAAATACCCCTCTTATACCATTAGTTCCAAATAATTTTGCCATACAGACCATCAACAATAGATAAATTTGTCTTAAAAGTCATGGTGCATGCGGGAGTTGCCAAGCCTGGTCAAAGGCGCAGGGCTTAGGACCCTGTCTTTCAGGAGTTCGTGGGTTCGAATCCCACCTCCCGCACTTAATGAATTATACAAAGTTGCATTTCTTTGTGATTGCTAAAATGAACGCTGCAAAAGTTATTTGAGCATTCATAACAGTGCCAATCACCAATTGTTGAACACACTTTACAAATTTTTATAGGATTGTTATGATCATAACTATTTCCCCTATTATGTGACCTGTGAGAACTTTTTTGTTTATCTACCATTATGTTTCCTCATTTGAATCAAAATTTAAAAAACTACTATCTCTCATTCAACAACACATTACAGATTTAGGATATCTGGTTTGACTAGCATTCTTACAATAGGTCATATTTCAAAAGGCTATTTAAGTATTAATAACTGCAGTATGTCTAACAATTAGAATGAACAAAACAGTTGTAGAACTTGTTGTAGTTGGAAAAGACCACGAAGGTGTAGTAGCAGGTTTTACTAATTTTATTTTTCAAAATAATGGTAACATAGAGAAGATTAACCAAAATGTCGTCAAGGGACTTTTTGGAATGTATTTGGAAGCATCTTTTGTAAAAAAGATAGACATTGCAAAATTCAATAAAGAAGCAGAGAACTTGGCAAAAAAACTCAAGATGGAAGTTAATATCCATTATGAAGTATCAAAAAGAAAAAGAGTAGCAGTATTTGTAACAAAAGAACCTCATTGTCTAGAAGCTATTCTTGATGCAAGAAAAAAAGGTAAAATTAGAGGAGAAATTGTAGTGTTAATAGGTACAGAAAATACTTTAGCATCCCTAGCAAAGAAGGTAAAGATTCCATTTGTCATGATAGATGAAAAAGATCAGCTAGGGTCAGAAGAAAGAATAATTTCTACCATAAAAAAATTTGATGTTGATCTAATAGTACTTGCAAGATACATGCGAATACTTTCGCCTAACTTTGTATGGAGATATCCTAATAGAATTATTAACATACATCCATCACTTTTGCCGGCATTTCCAGGTGCATTTGCTTATGTTCAGGCTTATGAACGCGGTGCAAAGATTGTTGGATGTACTGCACACTATGTAACTGAAGATCTAGATCAAGGCCCCATAATTTTTCAAGATGCTTTTGCAATAGATGAAAATGAAACTTTAGAATCCTTGAAAAAGAAAGGCCAAAAGTTAGAAGCTACAACATTGTTAGAAGCTGTAAAAATGCATCTAGATGGAAGATTAGAAGTATATTGGGGCAAGGTACATGTCAAACCCAAGAGATCTAGATGATAGCAAGAGACCTTACAAATACCGATATTCTCAAACTGACAAAGAGGAAAACAGTTGCTTTAATTCCAGTTGGATCAATTGAACAGCACGGTCCTCATCTTCCCGTATCTACTGACTCGGATATAGTCTCACATATTGCAAAACAGGTCTCGGATAAAAACGGGTTTTTGCTATTACCTACTCTTCAATACGGAGTATCTTTTGAGCATCACCCATTTTTTAATATGAGTTTATCAAAGTCTACATTGCAAAAGATTTTGATTGAATTATGCACATCATTATCAAAAAATCATATCAATACGGTCATTATTCTTAATGGGCATCATGGAAATCAGAATGCATTGAAAAAATTGCAAAAAAAAGTCTTCAAGAAAACAGGTGTCAAACAGCACATTTTTGTCTACTCATATTGGCATTTTATGAAAAGGAAATTTGATCATGCTGGATTTGTTGAAACATCAATAATGTTGGCAATTTCAGATAAAGTACTCATGAATAAAGCCAAAAAGGGACTGATTCCTGACAATTTGTCAAAGAAGAAACTTAATTTACTGAACAAAAGAGCAAACAAGTCGTTTATTTCAGTAACAAAAAATGGAGTTTGGGGAGATCCTACCAAAGCTACTGCAAAAGATGGAAAAATCATTTTAGGTGAAATAATAGCAAATATTGTAAAAAAGAGTCAAACTTGCCTTACTGGAACAGGTTGAAGATTACACCAATGAAATTTTAATATATACCCTCCATAGAGTGTGTAATAAGTGAAATAGATGTCAGTAGATATGGCAGTAAAAGTACTTGATGAAAGCCTAAACAAGGTTGTTCTTATCAAGCTGAAAGGCGGTAAAGTGATAAGAGGTAATCTTCATGGTTTTGACCAACACATGAACCTGCTACTCGAATCTTCAGAAGAGATCCCTTCAGAAGGAGAGACAAAGAGTCTTGGAACCATAGTTGTCAGAGGAGACAACGTAGTTATCATATCTCCTCCGCCAAAGTGAGTGCATTATGACTAAGGGTACTACCTCAATGGGAGGCTTCACACGAAAGCACGTCCATATTAGATGTAGAAGATGTGGAAAGAATTCTTATCATGTAAGACACAAAAGATGTGGAAGTTGTGGTTATCCAGAGGCTAAGATAAGAAAATACAACTGGATCAAATGGTATACGTAAATGGAAGAAATAGTGCTAATTTTTAGCTCTGTTGCCGGTGTCTGCACCGCAGTAGCACTTGACAAGGTTCCAAAAATAAAACGCACTAAACAAACTCCTACTATCAATTCTGCCATTACAAATCAATTACATTCACTTAGAATGGAAAAAGAAATACTATCAAAAACTATTGCAAGACTTCATCAACAAGAATCACAAGTCTCAATGATTCAGAAAGACAAGCTCTTACTTCGATATCAACATCAGCTTGGAACTGTTATTTCCAAGATTGAAAAACTCGAATTAGCAAGCAAGTATCCCGATCTTGGTCCAGTTGGAGATAGTTTGATATCATTAATGGATAACAGACTTTCACAATTAGATCAGAGACTACATGAAATTTCTGCAAAGATTACAATCAATACAATTCCTCAAACAAAACAAGTAGAAAAACCAATTGAAGTATCAGAGAAAATTCAAACCAAGAAGATTGAACCAAAAGTAGAAAGTCAAAGAGAAAACATTCAAGTCCAAAAACAAAAAGTAGAGATTCAAAATGAAATAGAAACTCAAACAATGATATCAGAGATTCAAAGTGAGAAAACACAGGAATGGTTACCTCCTATGGAAATTCCAGTTTATGAAAAACATAGAATGGTTGAGCTTAGTACTTTAACAGAGATAACAAATCGGGTTCCACAATTCCCTGCAGAACTCATCAGACCTGTTACTCAGATCTAACCACAAATTCCAGAGAAATTGTCAGAGATAGAAGTTATTCAAGAATCAATTTTGATACCACAATCAAATATTCAGGAAATAAAAGTAATTTCAGAACTGCCAAAACCTGAAGTTGTACAACAAGAACCAGAAAAGAAGATTCAGCTTCCAGCAGCAATCAAGATACCTGAAGAAGAGAAATTGGAAGATGATGACAAGGATTTAGATAAAATAAAAAGCGAAATAATGAAAGCATTATCAAAACTTGAGCAAGTAGAGGTAGAATAAGTGACAGCAGATGATGCCATAGAGGCATTATCACACCAGGCCTTAAAAATGGTAAAAGCAAATTATATTGTAGGACTAGGAAGTGGAAGAGCTGCAACTGCCATAGTGAGATTGTTATCAGCACATATTAAAAAAAATAAATTTCCAGTCAAAGCAATACCAACATCTCTCCAAATTAAAATGGAAGCTGAAAAGGGTGGAATCCCAATAATTGAAGCAGATCAAATTGATCATATCGATTTAGTTTTTGATGGTGCAGATCAAATTGATTCTAAAGGAAATATGATAAAAGGTGGAGGAGGAGCTCTCTTACGAGAAAAGATTCTGATAAGCATGGCAAAAAAAGTTGTAATAATTGCTGATGAATCAAAGTTTGTAAAGAAATTAAAACGAAGTGTGCCTGTAGAGGTTCATCCTTTTGCAAGAAACACTGTATCAATTAAAATTAGAAAATATGGTGGAAAACCACATATCAGACTATTAGAACGCGGTTATCCCTTTGTAACTGAAAATGGAAATATCATACTAGATTGTGATTTTGGCGAAATATCAAATCCAATGGAACTTGCTAGAAAAATAATAGAGATTCCTGGTGTAATTGAAGTTGGGATATTTCCGAAGCCAGATATAATTTACAAAGCAAAAGAGAATGGCAAATACGAAGTTTTACGATAACACAGGTCTTGAAACAAATTTGCCATAGCCTGGTTTTTCAATCATTTTAAAATCTTCAGCTACAATGTTTCCTCTCACCATAGTCTTTACAGGCCATCCTTTTAGATTCCAGCCCTCATAGACATTATAATCAGAGAATCCGTCAAGAGTTTGGGCAGAAACTTTAGCTTCCTTTTTTAGATCTACTAAAACAACATCTGCATCAGAACCCTTTTGGATGATTCCTTTTTTAGGATACATGCCAAATATTCGTGCGGTATTCAAGCTGGTCATATTGGATAATTGTTGAAGATTGATTTTCCCTTTGTTAACCCCTTCACTTAATAGAATAGGCATCATCGTACCAATCCCTGGAAATCCAGCAAGAGCATCCCATATAGTTTCTCCACCAACCTTTAGTTTTAGACGGTTTGCTACATGATCAGTTCCTATAGAATCTATTCTGCTATTTTGTATTTCCCTCCAAACATATTCTATGTCTTGAGAAGAACGTATGGGTGGCATGACTTTGGCAAGGTAACCTTGTTGAGATTCATGTGATAGTGTAAGATAATGTGGACATGTTTCAATGTGTATTTTTGTTCCATTTTTCTTTTCTTGCGAGATTGCATCAATAGCTGCTTTTGATCCAATATGTACAAAATAGATAGAACAACCATATTTTCTTGCAATTTCAGATGCAGTCTTGATTGACTTGACTTCAGATTCGACAGGTCTACTTTGTGACCATGCTGCCAATCCATCCATTTTTTTCTCTTTTGCAGTCTTGATTCCACAAGAACATATTTGATAATCTTCTGCATGAATCAGAACTGTGCAATTTAGAGAAGATGCTTTAGCAATTATTTTTTCAATCATCTCCTTTGTCATCTCTACTTTTTCTTCTCTTAGAGATTTTTCACCAGGTTGCATGTCCATATAGACATGGCCTATCTCATCTCCAAGATTCATGTATATCTTAAACGAGTTGATTCCTTTGCTTTTACAAAATTCCATTTCATCAATCTGATTCTTATGAAGTATAGATGCATGAATAGAATAATCAACATAATGAGCTTTTGAGCTTGCAAAAAGTTGAGATTCTAGATTCCTCTTGTATGAACCGCTTAGTCTGAGCATTCTCATCATTGTAGTTACTCCACCTATTGCAGCAACTTTTGATTCAGTTATTGCCGCTTCATCAATTGGGGAATATACTCCATAATGTACATGAGGATCAATTGCTCCTGGAAGCGAAACAAGACCATCTCCTTTAATTTTAACATCACATTGTGGAATGTCATTTGTCAAAGCAACAATTTTTCCTTCATCGATTACAATGTTTTTGTCAATCATTCCGTTTTGAAGAATAACATGTGATCCTGTAATTACCGCATCAACAGTCATCGAGAGTTTTGCTTGAAAACCTAGTATTATTCTTTGAGTAAATGAATAAAAGCAGTTACTAATCTTGATAACAAAAGGGCTGGTAGTCTAGGGGTAGTGATGCCGCGTTCGCAACGCGGATGTCGGGGGTTCAAATCCCCCTCGGTCCACCTCCTCAGTAGGTGCAAATTGGTTTACATTCCGCTTCCACTGTAGGTGCAGACTGCTTTTCCCTGTGGCAGAA
>JARLFW010000100.1 GCA_031296345.1 Nitrosotalea sp.
GAAGTTCTACTTAAAATTGCCAAAACCAGCATGCAGTCAAAGCTCATCTCAGAAGATAGTGATATGCTATCCAAACTCGTGGTAGATTCAATTCTACAGGTTGTAGAAAAAGAAGCAGATGGACATAGAGTGGATCTGGATAACATTAAAGTAGAAAAGAAAGCAGGTGGCTCTATTAGAAATACTCAGTTTATCAAAGGCATAGTACTTGACAAAGAAGTTGTTCATAGTGGTATGCCAACTAAAATAGAAAAAGCAAAAATTGCATTACTAAATTCAGCTCTAGAAATAGAAAAAACTGAGATGAGTGCAGAAATTAGAATTAGTGATCCTACTCAGATGCAGATGTTCCTCGAAGAGGAAAATAGAATGCTAAAATCCATGGTAGACAAGATTCATCAAATTGGTGCAAATGTACTGATTTGTCAAAAGGGAATAGATGACATAGCACAACATTATCTAGCTAAACAAGGCATACTTTCAGTCAGAAGAGTAAAAGAAAGTGATATGACAAAACTTGCCAAGGCAACTGGAGGTAGAATTAGTAGTAATATCGATGATATGATTCCAAAGGACTTGGGTGCAGCAGAACTTGTTGAACAGAGAAAAGTAGAGACAGACAAATGGGTCTTCATCGAAGGTTGCAAGAATCCAAAAGCCATTACATTGTTGCTTAGAGGAGGTTCTCAAAGAGTAGTGGATGAAGTTGATAGATCAATGCATGATTCACTCATGGTTGTAAAAGACGTAATAGAAAAGCCAGCAGTTGTAGCTGGAGGTGGAGCCCCAGAAGAATACTTGGCTTCTCATCTAAAGGAATGGGCTGATAGATTCGAAGGAAGAGAACAACTTGCAATCAAAAAATATGCTGAAGCTCTTGAAATAATTCCACTTACAATTGCTGAAAATGCAGGAATGGATCCAATCAATACCATGGTTACACTTCGTGCAAAACACAGTCAAGGAAAGAAATGGACTGGTATTGATGCAAGAAATACCAGAGTTGCAGATATGTTTTCTATTGATATCATCGAACCTGTTGCAGTAAAAGAGCAGATAATAAAATCTGCAACCGAAGCTGCATGTATGATACTTAGAATAGATGATGTTATTGCCTCATCCGGCGGCCGAGGTGGCGGCGGAAGAGGTCCTCCAATGGGCTAAGCCTTTTCATGTTAGAAAAGCTACGAAATCTAAAACTAAATTCAGTTGTTGTTCTAAACGATTTTTTTCTTGACCGTATTATTAAGATCCCAAACTTGGATATTCTTTACACTCAAATTTTGGAAAAAAGTAAATTGGGTGGAAGTATTCGCGGAATTTCACAAACAGATCTAAAGGGTGGAAATGCAACAAATGTTGCTTATGCGCTTGCAAGGCTTGGTTGTCCTGTCTCATTAATTACAATTGCAGATAAAACTTGTTCTCATATGATAAAAGAAATTTTTTCTGAATTTAGTAATGTCTCACTTTTTATAATTGACGGAAAACCTGGAAGAACGACATCTCTTGAATTTAACAATGCTGGAAACATTGTAAACATAATGATCTCTGATTTAGGTGATAATGAGAATTTTGGGCCTGAAAAGCTTGGAATCAAAGAGCAAGATGCAATAAAAAATGCGGATGCTGTAATTGTAACAAATTGGGCAAGTAATAAAAAAGGAACCGAACTTTCGCAATTTGCCTTTTTAAAATCTACGTCAGCACTTCATTTCTTAGACCCTGCTGACATACAGACAAGACCAAAAGAATTCAAAGACGCATTGGTCAAACTTTCAGTTCACTTGGATTCTTTATGTATTAATGAAAATGAATGTAATATTCTTCTCAAACAGTTTGGATTAGACATAATTTCTGGAGAGAACGAAACTAGAAAATTGGTACTTGAGTTAGCCAATAGATCATCCATATCTATAGATCTTCATACTTCCACAGGATCCTATTGGTCAAACGGAAAAGAGGTTGAATTTGTCAAATCTTTCCAAGTACAGCCAAAGTTTGTAACTGGAGCTGGAGATGTCTGGGATGCTGCAAATTTACTTGGATATCTTGCTAATCTGAATCCTGTAGAAAGACTGGGATTTGCAAATGCCACCGCCTCATTATATGTCAGTAATTCTCTTGGAATTCCACCAACAATGGATGAAGTTTTATCATTTGTTGAGGATAATATCCAATGAGTCTGCAATTATTTGAATAAAATCGATGAAATTGACATCGCTCAACAGTGTTTTTAGATCAAAAAATTGATCCTCTCAATATTCTAAATTGAGAGAAAGGTTTTTAATAATCTAAAATTTAGATTCTACAAGTTGAATTACAAATTTTTTGCGCCTTTACTAGCTGTTATGATTTTCTCCTCCGTATTACCCATGTCTGTATATGCTCAAACTAGCACTGGAAACAGTGATGCTGCAGGACAAGCCCTTCAACAATGTATTCAACAATTCCAAGGTTCAGATCATGGTTACTGTACTAATTTCTATACCGCAAATGTTGCTAAATCAGGTACTCTAAACCAGTATTTCTTACAAGGTGCATTGGCAAGTAGCATCGTAGTTTATGAGAATACAAAAGTAACACTTTCCGGTCTAAAATCAACAACTCCTGATGTTGGCAAGACATTGACATATCAATGGACTGAAGTCTCTGGTGATAAGATAACATTTTCTCCATCTTCTAGTGCTCCAATAATATCTTTCATTAGTCCAGCAGTCCCTGCCAATCAAGTAAAAAGTTTGAAGTTATCACTAACTGTAAATGATGGTTATGGTGGAATGGATACTACAACCTTTAATGTTGTAGTTTTACACGTTAATCATCCTCCAGTTGTTAAAGTAAATCCTGATCAAGTAGTTGATGAGGGTAGTACAGTCTCACTCACGGGCACTGCAACTGATCCAGACAATGATCCGCTAACATTAGCATGGGGTCAATATTCTGGTCCAAGTATACAATTATCATCTAATTCTGATACTACTACTTCATTTACAGCTCCTTCTGTACCAGCTGGTAGTACTGTAGTAATGTTATTCGTATTTACTGCAGATGATGGACACGGAGGCAAAGCAGCTGCCATGACCAAGGTTACTATCAAGAGTACTCATCAGGATCCAACTGTTACATGTCAAGATGCTGCAGTTAATTCAAACTCACTAGTTAGATTGCCAGTATCAGTTGCAAACCCAAGTGGTGACACAATATCATATTACTGGAGACAAGTTTCTGGAACACCAGTACAATTATCATCAAGTACTGATATGAGTCCATCCTTTGTAGCACCAACACCAAATGGTCCAAGTGGAACACTTCAGTTTACCTTAGATGTTACCGATAATCAAGTTGATATTCCATCTTGTTCTGTCACTATAAAAATAAACAATCAACCATTACCAGGACAACCACCAGTAGCTAATGCAGGTTCTGACCAAACTGTAGATCCAAATAGCCGAGTTGCATTAGATGGAAGTGCAAGCACAGGTCAAGCTATCAAATACAAATGGGTGCAAATGAGCGGTGATCCAGTTACTCTGATATTGAGTGGTTCTGCTAATCCGGCATTCTACTCACCAAGTGTAGATTATAATCAACAAAAGGTGTTAGAATTCAAACTCACTGTTAACAATCAATATGGTTCAGATTCCAGTACAGTAAAGATTACTGTAACTCTAACTGGTAACCCACCAACCGCTAGGATAAACGTAGTACCCTAGTTCTCTTTTGTCTTAAAAATTTTCTTTTAAAATTAATTCTCTAAAATTTTCATAAAGAAATTATCTATTTTTATTGAGGTTCTATAGTAGCAGGTGGTTTACTTGAAATTACATAGCTTACCCAAGCCACATCTTCGACCTCGTTTGTAATCCTATTGCTGATTCTTTCAAGTACATCAGAAGGTAATCTTGTCCAATCTGCAGTCATTGCATCAATAGAATCCACTACTCTGACAAGAACTACATGACCATACTTTCTCTCATCTCCAACTACTCCTACCGCCCTATCATCTCCTACTGCTGCATAGGCTTGCCAAACCTTATCATACCATCCTGAAGAGGCAAGTTCGTCTTCTACAATCTTACTTGCATGCTTGCAAATCTGCAATTTTTCTGGAGTCAATTCGCCCATTACTCTAACAGCAAGACCGGGGCCTGGGAATGGATGGCGATATAGAAGTTTGTCTGACACTCCTAAAATTTTACCAACTTTTCTTACCTCATCCTTGTAAAGGAATCTGAGAGGCTCTAATACTTGCAAGTGTAACCATGGTGGTAATCCTCCTACATTGTGGTGAGTTTTAATTACTGCTGCTGGACCCTTAGAAATTCCGCTTTCTATTACATCTGGATATAGCGTACCTTGAGCCAACCATTTGAAGGGACCATTCTTTTCAGCAAACTCTGTAAATACCTTAACAAACTCTTCCCCTACAATCATTCGTTTTTGTTCAGGATCAGTTACTCCTTTGAATCTAGTAAGAAATCGTTCTTTGGCGTTTATTACTGTAAAATTCATACCAAAATTATTTTCAAACATGTTTTCAACTTCCACTTCTTCATCTAGTCGTAAAAGACCGTTATCTACAAAAACACACTTGAGTCTATTTCCTATAGCTTTTTGAATTAATAATGCTGCTACTGTAGAATCAATACCTCCACTTATCCCACATAATACATTACCATCAATTTTTGAAATTTCTGCAACTGTTGTTTCTATGAAATTCTCCAAAGTCCAATCTTGTTTTGCTTTGCATATGTTTAAAACAAAATTCTTTAGAACTTGCACTCCTTTTTCAGTATGTACTACCTCTGGATGAAATTGAATGCCGTATACCATCTTTTGTTTATTTGCAATTGCAGCTGCAAAAGAATTTTCAGTATGTCCTATTACTTCAAATCCTTCAGGTAAACTTTCGGCAGCATCTCCATGACTCATCCAGGCTCTTGTTGATTGACCCAACCCCGAAAGTAGATCTGAATCATTATCTATGCTAAGTAATGATGAACCATATTCTTTACGAGAACTCTTGACCTTACCACCGAATTTGTTGACAATTAATTGATGACCATAACATATTCCAAGTACTGGAAGTCCTATCTCAAATATTCCATTTGATGGTTGAGGAGAGTCTTTGTTGTATACACTTGCAGGTCCTCCACTAAATACAATTCCTTTTGGATTCATCTTCCTTAGTTCTTCAGGTGATATGTTATATGGAACAAGTTCTGAATAAACTGAAAATTCTCTAATTCTTCTACAAATAAGATGACTATACTGCGAACCAAAATCTAATACTATTATTTTATCCATGATATCACTTTTGAGAATTTTCTATCATTCTGGAAAATGACCATGTTACTGTATTTATTATCTCGGTTACTCTTTCTTTTTGACGATAATTCTTGATAAGAATTTCTCTAATTCTATTACCATCTTTATTTACTAAACATGATATTGCAGCATTTTGCGAAATCTTGCCATTTTGTACATCTAATCTATCTTGACTTTCCATTCCTCCTACTATTCTTCCAAGAAAAAATGACTTGAATGGATGTGTTTCTACATCTAACATGATGTCCTCTAATGGGATGATTACTAGTTCATCAGGAGTTACATGTGCATTTGCCAAAATTTTGTTGTCTGGTGTTTTAATTGGTATCACAGAAGATGATGATGTTTGTTGAATTGATTGCATGTCTTATTTATTGGATGTTACAAGAGAAGATGCTTTGCTAAAGCTTGATTGCTTTACAAGGGAATCAAGAATGCGAAGATTTTGTTGAAATTTCTCTATCTCTCTTTCTCTTTTTTCAATTTCTTCAGAGATCCACTCTCTTAATTCTAAAATATCACGTATATTTTCCTCTGAATAATCCATGTTTTTTCTATTGTTGAATGGATAATAAATATTAAAACAAGCTCTATTATCTGACTAATCTTTGAAGATCTGCTAATCTCATATTTTTGAATCCTCTTATTGGCTTGGATGTTGTATAAAGCTCAGCATTACTCTTTATGGCTAGCCACTCTAAGAGAAGTTTTCCTCTCCTTAACTTTTTTAGTTTTAAAGATTTGTTATATATTCCCGTTTTAGAATATTTTCCTATATGCGTTCCAAAATCCATTCCAATTAGGATAATTTTGGATGCTCTAAAATGATTGGCAAGAAATACACATCTATCACCATCAGTGAATCCGCCAAAGTTTCTAATTTTTCCAAATGATTTATCCTCTGTTGTTCCTAGACAATATTTGAATAAAATTGCATGTGGAAGCCTGTTTATGTTATCCCCATGTGCATGAACAATCATTATTGATTTTAGATCTGACGCTTTTTTGAGATATTCCATGTTTCCATCAAGATCAGTTACTACAATATCTGGCGTTATTTTGTTTTCAAGCAAGACCTGTGTAGCACCATCAGCTACGATCTTTGTAAAATTTTTGAATTTTTTTATATATTGTAAAGAAAGACCCAGTGATGGTCCTGCTCCAACAACAAGAACAGTTTTGTTTCTAATTTTTCTTTCTAGATTATTTAACTCAAATCTTGTCTTTAAAAGTGAATTGAGGATATTGGCTGATTTTATCTCTTTTATTCTATCATAACCAAATTCATTTAGAATTTCCTGATATTTTTTCTGCCAACCATTCAAAGTCATGTAAGTCTAAATGTATCTGGTTAATCATAAACCATATGCATAAACTGGCAGGAGTAAGAATAGGTGATTCTAATCCAACACGGATAATGGGAATTATTAATACAAGTCCAGAATCATTTTACAAAAAATCAGTGTTTACTGATAAGCGAGCTATAGGCACCGTTTCAAAATTAATGGAAGAAGATGGTGCCGATTTTATTGATGTTGGAGGAATGTCTACTGCACCATATATCAAAACTCTTGTGTCAGAGGAAAAAGAGATCAAAAGAATAACAAACGCCATTGAATCTATCCAAAAAGTCTCAAAGTTACCCATCTCGGTTGATACATGTAGAGCAAAGGTAGCAAAGGCCGCTCTTCAACTAGGCGCAGAAATAATCAATGATGTTTCAGGCCTAAAATATGATGAAAACATGGCTGATGTACTTGAGGAATATAGTCCATCCGTTATTGTCTGTGCATTTAGTCATGATCTGATCACAGGAAATCCAGTGGCACAAGCAAGAAAATTGATTAGTCAAAGTGTCGCAATGGCATTAAAATCAGGAGTCCCAAAGAGCAAGATCGTAGTAGATCCTGCAATTGGCTTCTTTAGACAAAAGGCACAAGGCATATTATTTACAAAAATAAATTCTAATTGGTTACAAAGAGACATCTTGGTACTGAGAAACTTGAATAAAATAAAAGATCGATATCCTATTCTTATTTCAATTTCACGAAAGTCATTCATAGGAAAAATATTAGATGAACTAGATCCTGCAGAGCGAATCTATGGTTCTCTTGCAGCAGAAACTTTTGCTGCCCTAAACGGTGCTGATATACTACGAACACATAATGTAAAAGCTACAAACGATGTTATCAAGATCGTAAGTAGATTAAAAAATCTCAAGAAAGGCTTATAACAGATTTTCATTCTAATCAAGAAGGTTTCATTGGAAATAAGGGAAGGACTAACATTTGATGATGTACTCCTTGTTCCTAAACGATCAGATATAGTTACTAGGTCTCAAACAAATCTGCAAACAAAACTTTCAAAAAATATTTCTCTTAACATACCTGTAATCAGTGCAAATATGGATACAGTAACTGAATCTGCTATGGCGGTGGCAATAGCAAGAGAAGGTGGAATTGGAATTATACATAGATTTCTTACTATTTCAGAACAGGTAAACGAGGTACTCAAAACAAAACGTTCAGGCAGCATAATAATAGAAAATCCGTATACTATAGACCCAAAACAAACAGTACGTGAAGCTGTAGAATCTATGCGTGAAAAAGGAGCTTCAGGATTGCTTGTGACAGATAATCAAGGTCAACTTGTTGGAATATTGACAAGAAGAGATATTGTCATGCTCGAGCCAAAAGATGAAAATAAAAAAGTTGATGAGGTTATGACAAGTGATGTTATTACAGCAAAATCTGGAATATCCATAGTTGAAGCAAAAGAAATACTTAGAAAAAATTGCATTGAAAAATTACCGCTTTTAGATGAACGCGGACATATCAAAGGACTAATCACTAGTAAAGATATCATTAATGCTGGTAACTATCCACATGCATCAAAAGACAGGAAAGGAAGACCATTGGTTGGAGCTGCAGTAGGTGTAAAGGGAGATTTCATGGAAAGAACAGAAGCATTGCTAGATGCAGGTGCTGATGTCATAGTGGTGGATATTGCACATGGACATAGCGAAAATGCAATTAACACTGTTAGATTGATAAAGAAAGCTTTTCCAAATTGTGAATTGATTGCAGGAAATGTAGCGACCGCTCAAGGTACAGAGGATCTCATCAAAGCTGGTGTAGATGCAGTAAAGGTAGGAGTGGGTTCTGGTTCTATCTGTATAACTAGAGTAATTACTGGTTCTGGAGTGCCTCAGCTTACTGCTGTAATTGATTGTGCACAAGTTGGAAAAAAATATGATATTCCAATAATATCTGATGGTGGTGTAAGGACATCAGGTGATGCTACAAAAGCACTTGCTGCCGGAGCATCCACTGTAATGGTTGGGAGCTTGTTAGGAGGAACAGATGAAAGTCCTGGTTCATTTATGACGAAAAATGGTAAACGCTACAAAATTTATAGAGGCATGGCATCATTTTATGCAGCTCTTGGAAGAAAGAACAAGGAAACCAGTAATGCTTCTATGGTAGAAGATCTTAATGATTATGTTGCAGAAGGTGTTGAGGCAATGGTTCCATACAAGGGAAGTGTAACAGATATCATAAAACAACTGACTGGAGGAATCCGTTCTGGTTTAAGTTATTGCGGTGCAAATACCATTCCTCAAATGCAACAAAATGCTGAATTTATAAAAATGTCAACAGCTGGATATGCAGAAAGTCAACCACATGATGTAGAGTTAATGTAATTTACTTTAAATATAATTATAAACTAGTTTTTCTCATAATGCTTTCAAAAAAAAATGTACTTGGAATTGCAATAGGCTTAGTAGGTATTATCCTCGGAACCTTTTTTCTAATTCAAGACCTAATGAGTAATGTACACGATGTAAATGACGTTGTAGATACAGGAAAAAGTGATATTTTTTCATTTGATGCACTACAACATTATCATGAATTTCTTAATGTTACAGGCAATTCATTTCATGTAATACTAAAATCACCACAGGATGGCTTACAAGTTAATCATGATTTTACAAATATCGTTAACTTTGATTGGTTTAGTCTTCATAATGGAAAACACTTCATAAATATAACAAATACTGGAGACTCGGTACTACATGTAACTGGAAAATTACAAGCCGTTACAAATCCAATGATATTCACA
>JARLFW010000011.1 GCA_031296345.1 Nitrosotalea sp.
CCTGCCTCATAGATTTGTGATGCAAGGCTATGTGAGATGAGAATATCCTTCAATACAATACGCATAAACGATGCATCATCAACTATCAAGAATTTTACATTACCAGTAACAGACATTTTATACTCCCATACCTAAAGTCAAAGTGTTTCTTAGTAAAATGGCAGCATCTAGCAAATCTATTGATGTTTGAATTGATTCCAACATACTTTACAATACACCTGACATAAACATGTTAGAACGGTGTACAATAATATTTCATGTCTGTATGCTTTGAACAGACACGCAAGATAATCATCACCTATTGGAAACTTTGTTCAGCTAAAATACAATTCCAGTTAATTAATTTTTTGAAAGATTTTTTCTTTTGGCATTACAGGATAGAAAATATTTTCAGTATTCTTACCTATGAGAATTTCATCTGAGCCAAGCACCAAGTAACCTTCATTTTTTAAACAGTTATGAAATTTTTTGAGGATTAATTCTTGAGCGTCCTTCTTGTAATATATCAACACATTTCTACAAAAAATTACATCATATGCATTTTCAGGACTTGATAGGATATCCATTGTTTCAAAATCTACCAAATCTTTTATTTCAGATATTATTTCATATTTTGAGTCATCATGATTCTCAATCTTTGTAAAATATTTCTTTTTTAAATCCGTTGACAAATGTTCTAAGAATTTATTCTGATATTGTCCAGTTTGAGCAAAATCAATTGCTTTGTTATTTATATCAGTAGCCTTAATGTGTATTCTAATATTTTTTAAAATCCCAATTTTTTTAGAAATCCCAAATATGTCATTTAGAAGTATTGCAATAGAATATGGTTCTTCTCCAGATGCGCACCCCGCACTCCAGACGCTAATCATTTTATCATTTTCAATATTAGACAATATTTTAGGTACAATTATGGCTCTAACTGCGTTGAAAACTGCAGTATCTCGAAAAAAGCTTGTAACATTTATTGATAAAGATTCAAACAAATATGTTAATTCAATTGAATCATTTTCAAGAAGATGAAGATACTTAATAAAATCAGATATTTCTTTAATTTGCATTCTTCGTTCTATTCGTCTTTTTAAGAATTGCATTTTGAATTTGGTAATATCCAATTTATTATTTTCGAATATATTTTTCAATAAGAGCAGCGAATCAGGATTTTCAATGACTGTTTTTTTTACTAAGTTTTCTTTATTCAAAAAATAACCTCATTACAATACTGAATGATGTAAAACATTTTTTCTAAATTAACATTATCATATAAAGTATCTTTGTTGATCATAATCATCTGCTAACTCCTTTTTTATTCAATAATTTTCGAGCATTATCATGATCTTGTATGATTAACATATGAACAACAATTCCACTTTCTTTACCCTCAAGTTCAACCTGTGTTATCATGTCATTTGGAGTATTCAGAAATTCTGAAGCATGAGGTTCAAGAATAGATCCACTCGAAGTAATTGCAAAATCAGGAGTTGAGAGTTCAACTTTAAGACCAGTATGATCAGATAATGCATTAAAAAATGAGCCAGACATGATATTTCCAACTTCAGAGAGTGCAGATCTTCCTAGTTCGTCTAATGAATCAATTTTATCTACACATAGTAATTTCGCAGCTATTCGTCTGGCATCTAGATCCGGAATAGTATATAAAATTCCAATACGAATGTCACCTTCGCCTCTTAGAAATACTGAGCATAAAATGAGATCATTTGATAATCTTTTCACTATCCCTATCTCTGAAATTTGCTTATGAGTTGATTTTATTTCATGTTTAAATTGCTCATCTAGTAAAGACGATAATGAAAATCTCGCCCTATCAACTATGTGTGCATTCAATATATAATAAAGAGAGTCCAATTCATATTGATTTAATATTTTAGAACTCATTTCATATATCCCCTAAATCAATATAGACGGTTCAAGAATTAGTGCCACTCTACCATCTGATAAGATTGACGCATCTGTAAATGCATCAGAACCCCCAAATGAATTATCTATTTTTTTAACAACAATTTCTTGTTCTTTTTCAAGAGAGTCAACAATCAAACCATAGTATTTTTCATTTTTTTCAACAACTACTATGTGAACTTGGTCATTTTCAGATGTTTCAATTACAGGATTTATCCCAAGAATTGCGGATGTTCTCAAAATAGGTATAATTTGGTCTCCTAGTTTGACCATTTCTTTGCCATGTGCATATAGTATTTCATTCCTATCAATTGTCAGAGTAGTGAAAATACTTGAAAGAGGTAAGATGAACTTTTGATCGCCAATGTTTGCAACCAAGCCGCCGATAATTGCAAGACTCAGAGGCATTGTAAGAATTATCGTAGTCCCCATTCCTTTTTCTGTCAATATCTTTACGTGCCCCCCAAAATTTCGTACCTGTGTCATAACTACATCCATT
Organism: Nitrosotalea sp.; assembly: GCA_031296345.1. Lineage (GTDB taxonomy): Archaea > Thermoproteota > Nitrososphaeria > Nitrososphaerales > Nitrosopumilaceae > Nitrosotalea. The sequence goes on from JARLFW010000011.1 coordinate 2,417, forward strand.
CCAACACCCCTTCCAGAAATTTCAGTTACTTCCTTTGCTGTTGAGAGTCCCGGAGTACCTATCAGACATATTACGTCCTCATCACTCATTTTTTCTACCTGATCTTGTGTTACAATATTTTTTTCAATGGCTTTAGATTTTATAGACTCAAGATCCATTCCTCGTCCATCATCAGTTACTTGGATTTCCACTTTGTTTCCTTTACGAATAGCCCGAAGTCTGATTGTTCCCACCTCTGGCTTTCCTACTGCTTTTCTAACATCAGGTGTTTCAATACCATGGTCTACAGAATTTCTTAACATGTGAAGAAGTGGGTCTCCAATAGCATCCAAGACACTTCTGTCAAGTTCTATGCCGGAACCATTCATCTCAAGCTTAATTTCTTTTCCAAGCGAAGAAGAGATATCCCTAATCATTCTAGAAAATCTATTAAACATCTGATCAATGGGAACTAGTCTGATGTGCATCATTTTATGTTGAAGTTCAGTTATCAGACTTCCCAAATTTGTTACAATTTCACGTGTTTCATCACTCATGTGCAAATGTACATTTTGTTCAAGACGTATTTTGGAAATCATCATCTCACCTACTAAATTCATTATAGCATCAAGATTGTCCATTCTGACTCTAACTATTGGGGAAGTTTTTTGTGATACACTCCGCAATTCAATATCAACCTGAAATGAATTTGGATCTTTAAGATAATTGAGAAATTCTTGCAGATCAATTGTTTTCTTTTCATCCTGGACTAATTGTTTTATTAGATCAATGCCATAAAATAATACATTACCTGTTTCTACAGTTATTTTTTCCTCATTTTGTCGGAATCTATCAAAAATTTCTTCAATAGATTTACAAATTTCTAGAATCTGATTATAGTCCATTGTTGCCGCCATTCCTTTAAGACTGTGTGCAGATCGAAATAGATTATCTACAAGTTCTTTGGAATTTGGGTCTTCCTCATATTTTAACAGATTTTGACTTAGATTCTCTACATGTTCTAATGCCTCTTGTACAAACAACTCTCGATATTTACTATTTTCAGACACGACTAGTCACCGCCTTTACTATTTCAGATACCAAATTATCAGCATCTACCATTTTATCTACAGCATTCATTTCCTGGGCTGCTTTTGCCATGCCAAATATTATTGATGATGATTCATTTTGTGCAAGCGTAATCCCATGTCTTTTTTTAATCATTCTCATTCCAAACGCACCATCTTGTCCCATTCCAGACAATAGAATTCCCATAGTATTTGCTCCAAAGACTTCTGAAGCAGATACCATAGTCACATTTACAGAAGGTCTTGCTCCAAATCTCTTAGGACCTTGATTGAGTTCTATACGATTGGGAGATCTTACCATCATGTGAAAATCCCCGGGGGCAATTAATGCTTCACCTTCTTTAATAGAATCACCATCTGCTGCTTCCTTGACTTTTATCTTTGAGATATCATTTAGACGTCGTGTAAAAGTAGATATAAAATCTTTTGACATATGTTGTACTATTAGAAATGAAGCTGGAATATCAGACGGAATATCTTTAAGAATATTTGTAATTATCCGGGGTGCACCTGTTGATGCTCCAATGACAACAACTCTAGACTCTAAATTTTTAATTCCATCAAACTTGCCACAATAAGGTTTCAACTTGGATATAGCTTTTGGGACTAGAAGTTGTGGATTTGATCTAGAAGCAACGTCAATCTTTGAAACCAAGATATTTCCCAAATTACCAACAGATGAAGGATCATCATTAGATATGGAAACAAAATCAACCGCTCCCAGTTCAAGAGAATCAAGAACAAGTTTAGCCCCTGCTTGACTATAACTACTTACAACAATAATTGGAATACTTTTTTCTTTCATAGATTTTTCAATGAAAGTTAATCCATCCATAATTGGCATTTCTAAATCTAAAAGTACAACATCTGTTGGGATGTATTTTATTTTTTTTAATGCTTCAAGACCATCACGGGCAGTAGATGAAACTTTTATTCTGCTATCGCGTGTAACAAGTTCTTTTAACATCTCGATCATAAAAGGAGAATCATTTACAATCATCACATTGATTTGATGCTCCTCTGATGTCAGCATCATTTTATCTCGACCTAATTACCCTGTTTATAACAAGTGAAACATTTGGTCTATCAAATGGTTTTATGATATAGTCTCTTGCCCCAGATTTCATGGCGTCTTGTATAACATGTTTTTGCTCTACTGCTGTAACCATTACGACTTTGGCCCTAGGATTAATACCTAAGATGGACTTGAGAGCTTGAATACCGTCTGCTTTTGGCATGTTTACATCCATTGTAACCACGTCTGGTTTGAATTTCTTGTATGTCTCAACTGCAGCCAATCCGTCACCTGCCTCATAGATTTGTGATGCAAGGCTATGTGAGATGAGAATATCCTTCAATACAATACGCATAAACGATGCATCATCAACTATCAAGAATTTTACACTACCACTAACAGACATTTTATACTCCCATACCTAAAGTCAAAGGGTTTTTCAGTAGAGTACCAATATCTAGTAAAACAACTAGTTTTTCTCCAGTTTTTGCAATACCTATAACATATGAAATTGATTCAAAACCTCCAGAAACATTACAGTCAACATCGGTGGATGGAATTTTAATGACTTGATCAACCCCATCTGTCAATAGCCCTACAAGTTTAGAATCAATTTCAGCTACTAGAATCATCATCTTAGAATTAATGATATGAGTTTTTGAAAAACCTAATTTTTCTTTCAAATCTATTATGGGTATTATTGTACCTCTAAGATTCATAACCCCTTTTACATAACGTGGGCTGTTTGGAATAACAGTGATAGACTCCAATTGTCTTATTTCTCTTACATGATCAATTGGAATACCATAATTTTCTTGTTTATTTTTTTCTTCGTCATATAATCTAAATATGATTATTTGAAAATTGGATACCATGACTTCGCTTGTCATTGTAACAACACCTCTTTGTTTACATGTCTTGATTTTTTATTTTGAGATTCATTTTTGTAATTTTCTGGTAATCTAAAAGTAGATACTGTCTGGGATAGATCCTCTGCCATGATGGTCATATTTTGTATTGAGGCAATAATTTCTTGAGTACCAGAGATTTGTTGTTCAGTGGCAGCAGAAGCTTGTTCTGTTGCAGAGGCATTTTGTTCAGAAACTGCAGCAATTTCAGAAGCTGCTTTGGATAACTTTTCTATTTCAGATACTTGGGTTTTAGTAGTATTTGCCACATCTAAAACATTAACTGATACGTCTTTTACTTTGGATGCAATCTCATTTAGAGATCTTAGTGCCTTGTCAATTACAATTCTTCCTTCAGCAACTTCTTTAGTACTGCCCTCAATGCTTTCAACTGTAGATTGTGCATCTACCTGAATTTTTGCAATCAACTCAGCAATTTCTTCAGATGATCTTGCAGAACCTTCAGCTAATCTTTTGACTTCATCAGCGACTACTGCAAATCCTTGCCCTGCTTCTCCAGCACGAGCAGCCTCAATTGTAGCATTAAGTGCCAACAAATTGGTTTGGTCTGCAATTTTTCGTATAACTTCCAAAACAGTTGTGATTTCTCTACTCCTATCTGCCAACTCTCTGATCTTTTTTGACGAATCGTTAGTTACACTGATTATCTTAGACATTCTAAAGTCAGCTTCAGAAGCTGATTTTGAACCAGTCTCAGATATCAAACCTACTTCTCTAGCCAAAGTAGCAGCCATTCCAGATTTTACTTCCAGTTTTTTCATATCACTGGTAAGTTTTTCTACCACTCTACTAGTTTCTTCGAGTTCTTTAGCTTGTAACTGAGAACCTTTTGAGATCTGTGAAATTGTAGATGAGATTTGTTGTACAGAAGAATTCATTTGTTCAGTAGAAGATTGTACTTGTTCAGAATTAAAGGTCACTAGTGTGGAACCGTCACGTACTTGATAGACCAATAAACGTAGTCCTTTCACCATCTCTTTGAAAGAATTTTTTAATTTACCAAGCTCATCGTTTGATTTAGAATCACTAATTTCTACCGTCAAATCTCCTTCGCTTATTTTTCTAGGAATTGCCTCCATCTCAAGTATTGGTCCAGATATAGATTTGGCCATAAAATATGCAAAAGCCCCAACTATGCATTGCATTATAATTCCAGTTACAACATAACGTAAACTAGTACTCAGAGATTGCAAGTCTGATTGCTGTAATGAAGAATAGCTTATCAAAGAAATAGACGCAATTGACAGGGCAGAAACTATATTCACCATCACAATTATTTTCAGATTAAGACTTTTTGTTAGGGGATTAGTTATTGCCAAAGATGAGTCAATGTATGAAGCTTAAATAATGATAATATGTTCACGTATGTTTGGATCGATCATACAATTTTGCAAAAATATAGTGTCATTATAGAATAGTACTGAATGAATTTTTCAAATTAATACGACTTTATTAGATATTTGTGTTTATCAGGTGATTTTCTGGATAATCAAAGAATGTAATCCTGAAGCGTACGTTTCATAACCCGGAGAATAGGCATGAGCAATACAGCATTTATCTCCGCGGTAATCCGTAATCATGAAATCTTTCTTTTTTTAAAAAAGTATGTTTCTTCCAAGAAACTCAATTTTATCGTCAAGTATAAGGTCTTTAGAGTCTGCAAAAATAAGACCGTCATCATCAACTATGCATATTCTAGTACTATGTTTTTCCTCATCGATGAGATGGGCTTGCTTTACAATTTTTTGTGCCAAGTCCTCCCATCTAAAAAACGCGCCCAATACGCCTATTATTTTACCATGTTGATATCCTCCCTCACGAACCGCACATGAAAAAACAAGACTTACTTCATTATTTACTAAAGTATTTCTGCTAACCTTTTGGAAGCCAAATTCTTTTCCATTGGTAGTTCTCATAGCACTATCAAACCATTCTGAGTTTTTTACATTCATGCCAACCGAACAAGTATTTTCAGGCATTCCATTTGCTACAATGTTTCCATCTAAATCACACAATACTAGATCAAAATATACGGTATAGGAATTTAATATAATACTAAAACGTTTTTCGGCCAGATCATAGCTGCTTTTTGTCTTTCTTGTCAATGCGTTTACCACGCCATCATCTGTAGCCCACCAACTGACATCAACTGATCTTTCAAAGAGATTCCTATCAATGATATCTATATTTGTCAGTGCAAGATCAGATAAACGAGTTCCTCTAACATTAGTAGCTTGCACTCTTATCAAATTTTCTAATTCACTTAAAGCATCACGACTTTCAATACGCATTTTTTTATTTACTATTCCTATTTTATTAGAAAGATCATTCATTTGCTCTGCTACTACTGAGAATGTCTTTCCAGCTAAACCTGCCCTGCTGGCTTCAATTCGAGCGTTTATTGCAATCATCTGTGTTTGTCCATTTAGTTTTCCAATTTCGTGAATTGCAGAATCTACTTTATTTTTCAACATTTGTGATAATTCGGCAACCCGCTCCAGTGTAAAGTTATTTTTATCCATTTGCAAAGTTAGTTCAGAGTCAACCCCATTTTTTAGATTTTTAGATTTACTCAATTGCATATCAGAATTCATCCAAATCCCCATGTTTTTCAAATAATTGGAATTGACAAGAGACATTTTGCATTAGAAATTCATAGTATCATATTCTTATAGGATATCGTCTGTTTAGCCCAAACATACAGAAAAAGCATGGTCTTCAAGGTATTGAAAATGAATTAGATAATTATTTCATAATTATCCGTACTGACAGAAAATGGAGGTATATAGACACACATATCACTCCTTGGCAAGTTCAAACTTGACACTGGCGCTTAGGATAGACCCTTCAAAATTACCCAGATACTTAGCATATAAAGAACAAAATGGGATCCGTAATAGAACCCAGTTCGATCAATTTAGACAGACGGGTGGATAATACAGACTAGTTAGATTCCAAATTAATGACGACTTCCATAAGAAGTAGAAAGACTCGTAGAGGAGTCATCGGTATAGAGTCTGCAATAGTTATGATAGCATTCGTAATCGTTGCTGCAGCTTTAGCCTTTGTCGTCCTTAACATGGGTTTTTCAACAACACAAAAGGCAAAGACAGCAATTTCATCTTCTGTCACAGAGTCCAGTAGTGC
>JARLFW010000101.1 GCA_031296345.1 Nitrosotalea sp.
AATGAGCCGCATGTTCCAGAACCTGGGAAATATTACAGACCTTGGAAGGATTCGAGCCCCATACCAAAATGTACCAAATGTGATTCTACAGAATTTGTAGGGGAACAGCGTACATTTGACACCTGGATGGACTCGTCCGTATCGCCTCTCTATATAACAAAATACAAGCAAGATGAGGCGTTTTTTAACAAGACATATCCTACAACGATACGACCCCAGTCAAAGGATATAGTGCGTACGTGGCTTTACTATACCATTTTACGATGTGAGAAGCTCACTGGCAAGACCCCATGGACTGATGCATGGATTATGGGTTATGGTGTGGATGAACATGGTGCAAAGATGAGCAAAAGCAAAGGAAATGTAATTGACCCCTTGCCAGTTATACAAAAATTTGGTGCAGATACATTTCGATTCTGGAGTGCAAGTGAGATAAACGTAGGATATGACTTTAGGTGCTCTGAGCAAAAAATTGAAACTACAAAGAAATTCCTAAGCAAGCTTTGGAATGTTTCAAGATTTCTTTCAGGATTTGCCATAGTAAAGTCTGGCAAGCCCAGTGCTTCTGACAAGTGGATACTCTCAGAACTTGATAAAGTAATTGTAGAATGCAAGAAAGGATATAGCGAATATAATTTCTTTATTCCAGCTACAGCATTAAGAGAATTTACATGGAATTTGTTTGCGGCACATTATATTGAAATGGTCAAGGGAAGAGCATATAGCTCTGACTTTACAGAAGAAGAACGTGACGGGGCAATCTTTACACTGCACAAGGTTTTGTCTTCAGTTCTTACATTACTTGCACCAATTACTCCGTTTATTACAGATTATCTTTGGCAAAATCTTTACTCGCAAAAAACTATACACCATGAAAAATTTGTAGAACCTGAAGGACATGAAGACTGGACAAAATATACAAAAGAGATTACGGAATTCAACTCTGAAGTGTGGAACAAGAAAAAGAGCATGAATTTATCTCTAAAGGATACAATAGAGATTGCAATTCCTCAAAGTTTAGAGCCATTTGCAAAAGATCTCAAAGCAATGCACAACATAAAATAATAAAATCTAGACACTAGTTTAGCTTTTGAGATTTAAATAATATTAAAATTATAACGAAACAATGCCACGAATTACACATTTTGATATTCCCTCAGATAACCCAGAACGGACACAAAAGTTCTATTCCGAGGTATTTGGATGGCAATTTGACAAGTGGGACGGTCCCATGGAATACTGGATGATAAAGACTGGTGAGAGTAACCAGCCTGGAATTAATGGTGGCATGGTAAGAAGAATGCCCGGACAGATATGCATGACAAATACCATAGATGTGTCATCCCTTGATGAATATACCAGTAAAATTGCATCAAAAGGCGGTCAGATACTCATACCAAAGATGCCAATTCCAGGAGTAGGATACTTTGCAACATGTATGGATACGGAAGGAAATATCTTTGGAATGATGCAGATGGACGATAGTGCAAAGTAATTTCTAAATTAAAAAATTTGTAATCCATAAAAATAGAACTTAATCTACTGAACGTAATTTATCCAAAACCTGCTTGATCTCATTCTCATCTGATATTGTCAATTTGCCTTTCTTTTTCATAATCCATTTTTCTGCCCAATCTTGTAATTGAGCCAACTCTTTTTCATGTACATTCACATGACTCCCTAGAAGCTGATACTGGTATTGCTTCTTCATGCTCTTTTCAAGATCTGTCATGGTGCATTACTGTGATAAGTTTAGATCTGATAATGACTTCAAATGAATCCACTAAAACATCATCTGTAAAACCTAGTATCTTGTACGGTATAGCCCTATGGCAATTTTCAAGTGCGGTCACCAATGATATACATATGGCTTGCTAGTCAATAAGCATTATCTCAACTATATGATTCACTGTGTGATTGGCTGGAAAGAGAACTCGTTTTGATATTTAATCACATAATTGCAATTTAGTCTGTTCAAGCTTCCAATAGTTTCTTCGTTCTAGGACTAGTTGTTTTTCATTTTCCAGCACTGTCTTTTGTTGTGCGGATAGAGCAGATTCATGAAGTTGAGCAATTATCTGATCAATTCGCTCATTGAAGAACTCTACTGACTCATTTACAAATTCTGCTTCAGAGACATTCTTTTTCATTTTATACAATACGTCACCAAACTATTTAGGTTAAACCATGTCAGGAAATCATAATAGATAAGATCGTGGCATCTAATTTATCAGATTTCTGTATGAACATGGAAAGATGGAACGCTTGAATGGAGAGATTCGAGACAGGGAAAAGACTATGAGAGGATTAAAGAAAATGGACACCCCGATCTTGAAAGGTTATGAGATATTCCATAATTATATCAGAACTCATGAGGGATTGAATGGGAAAACGCCATCAGAGGCTTGTGGTATTGAGATTAATGGGGATAACAAATGGATAACCTTAATTCAAAATGCCAGTAAAAATCAGATTACTTGAGTGGATCAATTATAATAAAATGTTATAGTTGCGGAAGAAAAGTTAAGGCATACAAATCAAGCTATTATTATCCTAAAATTAATCAAGAAAAACAAGAGATGGATGAAATCTACACTTATACAATATCTAAACATAATACAAGTTTATTTTCCAAGTCACGTTGTCGAAATTCAGGTAGAAAATTTAGACAGAATGAAGGTTCTAAGTATTAGCATTCCTGATAATTATTCAGTGTAGAAAATTGATTTATCTATATAGCGAAACAATTTTCAAAATATTAATAATTTCTCCAATAGCAAAAAGTATGAAGAAGATTTGAAGAACTTTCCACATGATACGTCTTTGTTTGATAGTTTTAGTTACATCTATTTTAGGAATCTTGTTGTATTTACCAACTTGTAAACTGCTTATTATCACTACATCCCATATGAAAACTTCTACAGCATAAGATCCAACTGCGAAATAATAGTTATAATCACGAGCTGTAAATATTGGAACAATAAAGACTAGAACAATAGATACTCCTAGCATGATCAGATAGATTTTTCTCATCAAAATCTGTTTGATACATACCTGATAAGGTTTTCAAATCTGATTAAAAGATCATGCTTTTATCAAAACTAAATCATAATTATTCGTGTCAGATACTAATAATGAAATTTTAATTGGTATTGCTTTAGGAGTTGCAGGGGTATTGCTTACACTTTGGGGGTTAAGTATAATCAGTAGTAATTGGTTATTTGGAATTGTTGCACTTGTTTTTGGTTTACCTGCATTGGTAGTAGGGATATGGGTTATTCGGAAG
>JARLFW010000001.1 GCA_031296345.1 Nitrosotalea sp.
AAACACCAAAATCAAGAAAAAGCTATTTAAGGATACCAATACTCCCTACACAAAAAAATGTAACTTTGTTTCAACCTACTACTGAAACTTTACATCAAATACTCAAAGAGATCCTAGTCAAAGCAAGTCTGTCACAGACTATAATCATTGTAGATTCACTTAATGGACTTTTTAATATCTTAAATCGGAAAAAGAACATTGGAAAAGCTATCATGTCTCTCATTATGTTGCTTACAAGTATAGCGAGGATTACCAAATCTTACCTTGTTGTTGCAAGCATGGTTAGATTCAAAAAAGAAGAGGGATGGATCTTGTCACCTACAGGCAAGCGTCTGATTGAAACAAAAAACAGCAAAAAAATTCTTCTTGAATATGGAGTAGATGGTATTGTAATGAGTATGCCTAACGATTCAAGCAAACTTGCTATCCCTTCAAATTTGATTCCACTAGTCTAGTCTTTTTATTATGTGATATCCAAACTGAGTTTTTACAATATCTGAGACTTTTCCTTTTTCTAGTGCAAATGCCGCTTTTTCAAATTCTGATACCATAGCTCCCCTGGCAAAAAATCCAAGATCTCCGCCTCTCTTTTTTGAGACATCTATTGAATATTCTTTGGCAAGATTTGCAAAACTCTCACCTTTTGAAATTCTTGTCTTAAGATCTTGGGCAACACTTAGTTTTTCAACTAAAATATGCGCACAATGAATTTTACTTCCCATGACATTTTAGATTAATAATAAATTATAAAAAAACGTCGGTTCAGATAATTCTTATTCTAAAGATTTGGAATAAGCTGATCGCAAATTAACAGTGTTATAAAATTTCCAAACGCCGTTATAACATGGCATTTTTCAGTAAGTTATATTAAGATCTTTTCTCGAAGTACACAACATGCCAGTCGGAATTATTCCAGATATAGGCGAACAAATGTGCATAGGTTGTGCACTCTGCGTAGAGATCTGTACAACACTAGGCCCAGACGTATTAAGAGTAAAACCAGTAGAAGGTTGGAAGAGAGGTAAAGCATTTGTATTTTATCCAGAGAGATGCATTTCAGATGGTGCATGCATAGGTGTATGCCCAACAAAGGCAATCTTTTGGATGAGACCAATGGACTTTACTGTAGGTCAACCAGTACCACTCTACAGAAACTCTATATTCGTCAAGGGTTGGACCGAACTAATCGATTAAGTCCTAACATCAAAATCTCTTTTTATTATTTTTAATTTCTTTACTTCGTTTTCTACATATATGGATCCTCTACTCATAAGATACTGTGAGTAAACCCGGAAATATTTGGAGAAAAGTATATGGCAAAATTGCAAAGAGACCTACAAACTTTAGTTGGATGATTAATAACAAATTGGCCGGAAGTGGAATGCCTACTTCTCTTTCTGAAATAGATTGGATACAAAAACAAGGAGTAAAATCCATTGTTACAATGACTGAAAACTCACTTCCTGAATCATGGGTAAAAAATGTAAAATATCTTCATGTTCCAACAGAAGATTTCTCAGCACCTGATATGGAACAAATTGATGAAGCAATTGAGTTTATACAAAATAGACTTGAAAATAATGAACCTGTAATGGTTCATTGTGCTGCAGGCATTGGAAGAACTGGTACAATTCTTGCCTGTTATCTTGTAAAATATCAAAAACTTTCAGCAAAAGATGCTATACAAAAAGTACGAAAAGAAAGACCTGGTTCTATCCAGTCTGAATCTCAAGAAATAGCAATCAGTCTATACTACAAATTCCTCAACAAGTAGTTTATTCTGGTATTGATGTAGCTACCATCTTGCCGTTTTCTAGTTTGATGAAGAGAAACCTATTGTCTTTGAAGATCAAGGTTATTTGATCTTCTTTTTCTGACTTGTCTTCAACTTCTAGCAATTCTTGTCCTCTAATTCCATCGAATTTTGCCATATCGATACACCAATAATTCCATTTATATCCTATTTGGTAACTTCGATCTCGATTTCCTTAGAGTTTACAGTTTCATCAAATGGTTCTACATAATCATGTTTGAACCAAGAAACATGAATCTCAGCTCCTATCTTATGTTTACCAACTCCAAGATCAGATGCATTGAACTGTATTTTTTCATCAAAATCAAGAAGTAACTGTTGTGCATCCACTTGATTTTTTGGAATGAACGGTTCGAAATTCTTGGATATCTGTACCCAAACTTTCTTCTCTCCCATCTGAGTAAGCTTTGGATTACGTGTCCAAAAAAGGGCAACTTTCTTGTACGTCTCTAGGGGCTTACCAATCTCTTTCTTTCTAAGCCCACTAGTATGGAGCTTTACCCCATATCGCAGCTTGAAGGCATTGTCATGATTATTGTAAGCTTTTTCCCAATTTTTCTCATTGAATGCTTCCCGGAAGGCTCCTGTTATAGAGAATTTTACGTCTATTGCAACGTTATCATCTATTTTTGGTTTATCAGGAGATTTCTCAAGAGAAACTCCACTTATTGCATTTTTATCGCTAGTCAACAATTGGTAATGGTTTATATCCTCAATAAGTATTTTTTTGACTTACATGGATGTTCAACTGAAGAAATCTTCTCCAAAAGAGGTTCAATTGGACATAAGAAAATCAGACATTAGCACTCTTTACATAGTCCAATATGAGATGCTCAAAGATCCGACTGTAGAGTTTGCAGGTGTAGTCTTGAAACATCCATTAACTAAACAACTCTCAATGCGAGTAAACACTTCAAAAGGAAATCCGGTGAAGGAAATTGAGAAAGCAACAAAGACTGCTATAGAGTACACTGATGAATTAAAAAAAGCAATTTTTTCTAAAATTAAGGGTGTTTAAATGAAATTCTGTCCCAAGTGTCAGGCGCGATTAAAGATAGATAGCTCTGACTCTGAATTTGTATGTCCAAAATGTGGATATAGTGAAAAAGGAAACAAGATTACAAAAGAAGTAAAAAATGAAACTGCTCCCTCCATCATCTCTTTGGATGAAAAAGAAATGAAAGAGGCATTACCAACAATTAAGATCGAATGTGAAAAGTGCGGACATAATGAAGCTGTTTGGTGGATGCTTCAGACAAGAAGTGCAGATGAACCTACCACCCAGTTTTATCGATGTGTTAAATGTAGCTATACTTGGCGAAATTACGCATAAGGTTTAACTTGAACATTCTGGAGATCTGAGTAAGTTTGGTATTTTCTGCAAAGACTGGAGGTTCTGAAGAATGGAAAGCTGTCATATCAGCCATATCAACTCTAGTTGAGGAAGCTACATTTGAAGCAACAGGTGAAGGAATTGCTTTTAGGGGTATGGATCCATCACATGTAGCACTAATCGATATTGCTTGGCCTAACTCTGCATTTGAAAAATATGTCTGTGATCAAGATGTTAAATTTGGAGTTAGAATAGATGAATTTTCAAAATTGATCAAAAGAGCTGATAAAAAAGATAATATAGAAATTAGTATTTCTGAAGATAATCTTTTACTTGTTACAATAGGTAAAAATAAAAAATATAAGATGAGATTAATTGAAAGTTCTGCAACTGATACACCACTCCCAAAAATTACTTACAATGCAAAAGTGGGAGTTACATCTGGGGAATTTGATAAAATATTAGGTGATATACAAGTAGTCTCAGAATACCTCTCAATTAATGCTACTCCTACAAAAGCAGAATTTTCAGGACGTGGCGATTCTGGTGAGGCAACTATAACACTAGAAAAGGGAATTCCTGAAATGCCAGAACTTGAGGTCAAGGAAGATAGCAACGCAACCTATAGCTTGGAATATCTCAATAGTATAGTAAAAGCAGTAGGTACAGTTGCAGGTACAGTAGTTTGTGAATTTTCAGGTAAGATGCCACTAAGATTAGAATTTAAGGTAGCAAACATAGGAAGAATTCACTTTTACCTTGCTCCTAGAGTTGAAAGTTAAAAGATTTTAAGGATAATAGGACGAGGTTATACTGATTTGAAACTTGTTCTAAAATTTGGAGGCACCTCTGTTTCCTCTACACAAAACATACGAAATGTTGCAGACCTGATAAAAAAATTAACAAAGGAACACAAAATAATTCCAGTATTTTCTGCCATAAGTGGAGTTACTGACGATTTAATCCGAATAACAAATTTAATTCAAAACAGAAACAAAGAAGCAGCAAACTCACTTGCAAAAAAAATTATCAAAATGCATATTGATATTGCAAATCAATGTGTAAAGAATCCAAAGATAAAAAAAGAATTGCTAGATAAGATGAAAACCGATCTTGATGAACTACAAGATTTGTTACATGGAATGTTACTACTTGGAGAAGTTACACCACGATCTTCTGATTACCTGATCTCATTTGGTGAAAGATTATCCATCAATCTGGTTGCTTTTACATTAAATGAAATAGGTGTAAAAGCAATACCTATGACAGGAAAAGATGTAGGTATAGTCACAGATTCTAATTTTGGAGGAGCAAAACCTCTCATGGATACTACACGACTACATGTTTCTCATACAGTAGAAGATCTCTTGCAAAAAAAGATCATGCCAGTAATTGGAGGATTTGCTGGCGCGGATCAACATGGTAACATAACTACATTTGGTAGAGGTGGTTCTGATTATACAGCAACAATTATCGCATCTAGTATCAAAGCTGATGAAGTTTGGTTGATGAGTGATGTAGATGGTTTAATGACAACTGATCCAAAAATTGTAAAAAATGCTCAGCTGATCAAAGAAGTATCATACATTGAAGCAATGGAAATGGCGCTATTTGGTGCAAAATACATTCATCCAAGAGCACTAGAGCCACTTGTTACAAAAAAAATTCCTTTACGTATACGAAATACGTTTAACATAAATAATTCTGGTACGCTAGTTACTGCTTCTCCACAGGCTGATACCCAAAAGATGGTAAAGTGTGTAAGTACAATAAGACATACTGGACTCATTGATGTCCGAGGGGGAAGCATGGTTGGTGCTCCAGGTACTGCAGCTACAATATTTTCTATTCTTGCAAAAGAAGGAATTAACATAATGATGATATCTCAAAGTCCATCCGAGTCATCCATATCAATAATAGTAAAGAAAAATGATCTGGATAAAGCAGTAAACTCACTTGAAATGAATCTTCTAGGAAAAATAATTAAAAAAGTAGATGTTACAGTAGATGTATCAATAATTGCTCTCATAGGTTCTGGAATGAGAGGAATGACAGGAGTTGCTTCCAAAGTATTTACAGCTGTAGCAAAAAAAGGTGTAAATGTAATAATGATAGCACAAGGCTCTTCAGAGCTTAATCTTGCTTTTGTAGTCAAAGATTCTGACTGTAATGTAGCAGTACAGGCATTGCATGACGAGTTTGAACTTGGAAAATAGCTGTTCTTTCTAAAAGCATATTTATGTAAATTAGATATTGAGAGCATATGAATAGACTTCTACTTTTATCAATTTTCATAATAGTTGGAGGTCTGATAATTTCTATCCCATTACTTAGCAATCAACTTGCTAATGCAGGTTCAACAAAAAAAATTCAGTTTACTCAAACAATTACATCAACACAAGATCCTGGACTTGGTCATAATACTGAACAGATGGCAATAATCTTACCACCAAACAGCGGTTCTATTTATCATGGTTCAATTACATATAGTGCAAGTCAACCAGTTCAAATTATTATTTTACATCAAATAGATAAGAGTGATTCAAAAGGTCAACCAACTTGGACAGTAGATGGCAATACATTTTATGCTCAAACAATAATTGATTCAAATTCAAATGGCGGTAGTTTAGATTTTACAGGATCTGCCATTGGTCTTCATTCTACAAATTCTAGTCAATTTACTGCTACTGTAAGTGTAGATGGTTGGATAAGAGTAACAACTCCTGAAGTAATCCAAACTACTCCACCTCCAACTGAGAATTATACCATCAAACTTGTAAAAAGTACTATTCCAGTGCAGATACCCATGCATGAAGGAATAGTAAACGGAAAAATGGTTTACTATATCATAACAGATTCAAGTAACAGCCTTGTAGCTAATACTATTTCAGATAAACAAAACTGGAAAGTTAATGTTTCTCCAGTATTGGCTCATGTTCCACCAACATCATTTGGTAACATGTTTGTCTTTACTAATGGAATTACTGGTAATGGCACACGTGGTTATCAAGATGACGTGTTATCATTTACACCATCTGACAAACAATATAGTCCATTAAGCAAAGTGATTGAAGTATCTTGGGGTATAGGACGAGAACCATACACTCTCAATTCCACTCAAGCAATTCTTGATGCAAACATGACAGGAAAGATAAGATTAGTTGTTACTGATACAATTATGAATACTCCAGAGATAGTATGGGATAATGGTGCATTGAGTGTAAGAACTGACAAAGTCTTGTCAGATCAGACATCATATCTTGATGGACAAGTACTTGATATCAGTATGGATAACATGACAGCTACCTTTGTAGGACACAGGGG
>JARLFW010000102.1 GCA_031296345.1 Nitrosotalea sp.
CTTGACAGGTTTGCCAGGCTTTATCATTATTATCCTGTAAATCGATTCTGGGCTATAAAATCCTCTGCTCAGAATCACAAGTAATTAATATGATGGATTATTTGCTAGCTATCGAAGTTGGGTAAGAAAATCAAAATTGCAATAGCAGGTATGGGAAATTGTGCTTCTGCAATTATTCAAGGTGCAAAATATTATTCGGAAAATACTCATGATACAATAGGTTTGACTGCCTATAACCTGGGTGGATATGAACCGGGAGATATTGAAGTGGTAGCAGCATTTGATGTTGCAGATACCAAAGTGGGAAAAGATGTATCTGAAGCCATCTATGCAAAGCCAAATAATACAATTACTGTAGCCGAAGTGCCACACATGGGTGTAACTGTTCAAAAAGGTCCAACCTTTGATGGTTTAGGCAGACACTTGAGCCAAATTGTTACCAACTCTTCTGAACCGGATGTAAACGTCAAAAAGATTCTTCAAGATACAGGAGCAGAAATGCTTGTAAATTATCTTCCTGTTGGAAGTACTAATGCGGTAAGACATTATGCAAGTCAGGCTCTAGAGGCAGGAATAGGATTTCTTAACGCAATTCCAGTTTTTATTGCGTCTGAACCAAAATGGCAACAAGCTTTTGCAGATAAAAAAATTCCACTTGCAGGTGATGACGTAATGAGCCAACTTGGGGCAACAGTTGTTCACAAGACACTAGTCAAACTCTTTGTAGATAGAGGTGTACAGATTGATGGAACTTATCAACTAAACATTGGCGGTGACATGGATTTCTTTAACATGCTAGACGAAGAGAGATTGGAAGATAAAAGAATCAGTAAAACAAGTGCAGTCAAGGCAATGGCAGACTATGATATCCCTATGAGAATAGGTCCTAGCGATTATGTTGATTTTATAGACAATGAAAAAATATGTTACATAAACTTGGAAGGAAAATATTTTGGCAAGATCCCAGTCAAGTTGGATCTAAAACTCAAAGTAATTGATGCCTATAACAGTGCAGGAATAATGATCGACGCAATCAGAGGACTAAAGATTGCACTTGACAGAAAACTATCAGGACCAATGACCAGCATCTCATCATATTGCTTCAAGCATCCTCCTATTCAGATGCCATATGCTGAAGCAAAGAAAGCCTTTGCAGAATTTGTAGAAGGCAAACGAGACAGTTAGATATCACATTAGAATTTTTATTCAGCAGCTCAATGAAACTTGGCAATAATCTGTTATTTCAGCTCAAAGGTTATCGGAAGCATTGGTACATATACGCAAGCTAGAGATCTTTGGCTTCAAGTCATTTGGATATAAGAATACAATAGTAAATTTTGAACAAGGATTGGTCGCAATATCTGGAGCAAACGGTTCAGGCAAGAGTAACATACTTGATGCCATCTCGTTTTCACTTGGCGAAAATTCTCCCAAAGTGATGAGAGTAGACAAGCTTCGTTCATTACTACATGATGTTGATAATGCAAAGCACGGTGCCAAAATAGCCCGTGTAAGTTGCCATTTTGATAATACTGACAGAAAAATTCCTGTTGACTCTAATGCTGTAATAATAACCCGTGAGATGGATGAAAATGGCGAGAATATTTACTATTTAAACCAAAAAAAGGTACTCCGAAATTATGTCCTAGATGTACTTGAGGTAGCAAACTGTGGCATTCACAAGCTCAACATTGTACAGCAGGGAACAATTACCAGAATCTCTGAATTTAATGCTGAAGAAAGGAGGAAGATTATAGAGGATATAATAGGATTAGCATATTTTGATGAAAAAAAGACTGAATCCCTAAAACAACTCGATGAGGCAGACAGAAGACTTGAGATCGCACTTGCTAGAATGGATGAGATCAAAAAACGCATTGATGAGCTAGAAGAAGAAAGAAACAACCAACTCAGATATGATGTTTTAGATAAAGAACTCAAAAGGCTGTATGCAATCCAGTCTTCAAATAAACTACGTGATATTGAAACTAATAAAATTTCAAAGGAGCGAAACTTGCACGCAATCCAGTCTGAATCAAAGAAACTTGATGAACAACGTGCACAACTTCGTGATGAAATAAAAAAACTTGAAGAAGAAAAACAAAAGTTCATGGACGAAGTAAATGTGTATAATCAAGCAAAAGCTGCAATTGACTCTGAACTTGCATCTGCAATGCACCAATTTGAAGCTGCAAACAGTAAACTTGCTACTAACTCAAGAAGACTTTTACAGGTGGATTCTAGATTGCCTGAAATTCAATCTGAACTTTCAACATTAAATGAAAGACGTTCTGTTTTGGAAAATCAAATAATTGAGCTGAAAAATTCTATTGGAATAATTAATGAAACAAGAAAGACTGCAAATGTTGAACTTGTCTCTGTAGATTCTGAAATCAATCAAGTGTTAAAACAACAATCACAGATTGCTACAAATAAAATGCGCGTTGATGAAAAGATACGAAGTCTTACAGACCAATTAAATGACACAAAACTTTCTTTATCGAAATTAGAACAAGAACGTCATGATATTCAAAATAAGATAGAACAAAACTCATCTAGAATCAAGTCCATACTTGAGGAGAAAGAGAATCTTTTAGGTCTTGAGAGAAAAC
>JARLFW010000103.1 GCA_031296345.1 Nitrosotalea sp.
GGTTTTGGAGAAATACCTGACTCTTTTAAGTTAAAAAAGATTGAAAAAATACAAAATGAAATAGTCTTACATTATGTTTCTTAGTGTTTTAGGTCATCACGTAGATGATCAATTTTACTTTGTAGTGCTTTTTTGAGCTTTTCATTTTTTGAGAGATTTACCAATTTCCCACAAGTTGGACATTTGAAGGAAAGATCAAGGGCTTTTTCAAAGGTTAATTTTTGACAGTCTTCATTTCCACAATGATAAAAGTCTGCAGAATTTTCGTAATCTACTCTATGTTGTAATCTCTCTACAATCTTTTTCTTTTGATTCTCAATGAAATTATCTACCTCATCTCTCCGTGCTCTCCATCTATAGACGAACCAACCTTTCTTTTCGTCCTTTACTCTTATTCCTGTTATCAAAGCTTTACCAAAAAGATCATACAAAACCTTCCTAACTATATTGATTCTAAGTCCAGTAGAGCTTGCAATTTCTTCGTCAGTGAAATCCTCCGTGTTAAGTAAAGAACGAGCAACTTTGAGATACTCATCTCCACCAATTAATGCAGCAATCTTTACAAAAGGATCCTCGTGTTCAACTGACATTATACATTTCTTTCCTGACAATCCATATTTAATCAATGGTTTTAAACCTGTTTTTTATCTGATGAATTACATCAAAATTGATAATGAGTATTACCCTTTTACTTGGAAGAATTCTATATGATTGTGAATGAAATCTAGAATTCTTGTTCTGTTTTCCATACTGGGGATTATTTTAATCACTTTTAGTTATATGATGTATCTACAGGAAATCACTGAATCAAGTGTAAGGTTAGAATTACTCAAGCAGGTGGAAGCACAAAGATTGAGTGAAATTAAAGATATATCTTCTCATATCTCATCAGATCTCGACACTGTAATTGCAAGACTCTATGGATTAGAAGACTCTAAGGAATTTCAAAATGGAAACTTTGATGCCATGTCAGAAAAACTAGTTTCACAAAAATATTTAGAAATTAATGGTATTGTAGACAGGATTTTTGTAACAGATGCTAAAAATATTGTAAGGATAAACGAAGTACCACCAGGAGAAAAAAAATTTCTTGGTTATGATGTAACAAACAGAACTTATGTACAAAAAGCTATCTCAAGTGCAGATTTGTATTTATCTGATTATTCAATAGGACTAGATGGAAAAAGCAGACTATACATAAGTAATAAAATAACTGATCATGAATCTGGTAAATTTCTGGGAATTACGTGGGCTACAGTTCCAGTCACTTCATTTTTCTCTAGATATTACAATATTGATGATTCAAATTCACCATTTATGATGGTGATGGATAAAAATGGAACGTATCTGATATCACCATTTTCGAATATTATAGGGAAAAACTTTTTCTCAAATGACGTACAGAGTTTTTTTAATAATAATTCTGAAGTGACTAAATATACCAAAGAATTACTTGCGGGTAAATCAGGAATTACATCATTTGACTTTGGGCTGGGACCAAGAACTGTAGTTTATTCTCCTGTATTTGTTCAGGGAATTCCACAATATTATTTGATTATAATAACACCTCATGACTCTATATTTGGACAAATTGATGCAGTCCTAAGCCTTCAAAGAAACGAAATTGTATCTGGTTTTACTGTTGGTATGATATCTATTTCTGTTTTAATTATTTTACTATTAAGAAGAGACAAAAAGTTATTTCAAAATGAGATGATCATTCAAAAACAGCATGATGAACTTGTTAAAAATGAAAAACTATCCGCAATTGGACATTTGGCTTCTAGACTTGCTCATGATATTAGAAATCCACTTTCTATAATTATGAATGCAGCTATGTTGATAAAACAGAAAAATCCTAATTTGGATGAGAAAACTCTCAATTTCTTAGATAAACAGATTGATGCTACAAAGAGGATTTCTGCTCAACTAGATGATGTATTAGATTTTGTAAGAACTACTCCACCGAATATGGAATATCACTCAGTTCTTGGAATTATAAAATCGGCTGTTGATAAAATAGTGGTACCTGAAACAATTGAGATTGTATTGCCTACTAGCGATTTTAAAATATATTGTGATGAAAATAAAATTGAAGTTGTACTTGTAAATCTCATAACCAATGCAATTCATGCAATAAAAGAAAAAGGCAAAATAATGGTAAGAGTTTTTGAAGCAGAAAATAATCAAGTAATAGAAGTAGAGGATAATGGAGAAGGAATTCCACGAACAATTCTACCAAAAATATTTGAACCACTATTTACAACAAAGAGTTTTGGAACAGGACTTGGTCTAGCAAGCTGCAAAAATATTATTGAGAGTCACAAGGGTACAATAACAGTACAATCATCAGAAGGTGTTAAAACCATATTTAGAATTAAACTTCCAAAAAACTCAAAACAAATACCTGATATTTAATCACCTGAACTAGAAGTTTTTGTTATTACATTTTTTCCCTTTTTTGTTGGAATTATCTCTCGTTCACCATCAGAGTATTTTTTTTCAAGATGCTGTCCTTGTAGTATTCTATCTAGCAAAATTGCAAGAGCTGAAATCTCTGAATGTGGTTGATTTCCAATTGCCACATTGTAATCAGCCATATCATATGCCTCTCTTGGAACTTTTTCAGCCCCTACAATAATCAAAATTTTCTCTTCTTTTCTTATCTCATCCTGTACTGTGTTAATATTTTCACCATACATTGTCAAATGAACTATTTTGAATGACTCTTTCTTTTTTAACTTAACAACGTCCTTCCAATTCTCAATGATTTCTACTTTGAAATCACTACCCCACATTTTATTTACTTTGGAAATAGTTTCTTTGATCTCCGGATTTGCATCATACATGTATATTTTTGATGCCCCAAATGCTCTTGATACTAGAGTTACATGTGTTGTTACTCTGTCATCTCTGACAAGGCGTGTACCTATGCGTAAAACTTCGATTTTCATCTTTGGAATTTTCTTTGCTTTTGTGGTTTTGATATTTCAGTTTTTCTTCCTGTTATAGGTATTGCATCTATTGCCTCGAATACTAGCGTCTTTAATTGATTAATGTTGTATCTAGTTGTGGAAGATACTGGTAACCATTTTTTATAATCATCCATACCTAATTCTTTAGCTCTCTCTGCAACTTCTTCTTTTGAAATCAAGTCTGACTTGTTTAGAACAAAAATCATTTTATCTTTACTTACTCCAATTTCATCTAAAGTAGAAATACAGCTCTTGAATTTTTTTCTTAGTTCTAAAATGTCGTCACTAATATCAATTAGAACTATTACCACATCTGTATACACAAGTTCTTCAAGAGTTGACTTGAATGCTGCTACCATGTATGATGGAAGCTTGCTTATGAAACCTACAGTATCCGAAATTAAAACTTCAGAGTTTTTGAGAGTGATCTTTCGTGTAGTTGTAGATAGAGTAGTGAAAAGTTTTGGACTTTCTTCTTTTTCTTCTCCTGTTAATATGTTGAAAAGTGTAGTTTTTCCTGCTGATGTATACCCTGCAAGTGAGATCGTTTTGAATCCAAATCTTTCTCTTGCTTGTCTATGAAGAGCACGTTGAGTTGATGCCTTTGCTAATTTTGTTTTTACACCATTCATTCTATTTTTGATGTCATTAAAGTAGACATCAACTTCGAACTTTCCTATTCCCATGAATCCTGGCTGTTCTCCCATCTTTGCTAGTCTAACTTTTTCTCTAGCTCTTGACATCTCATATCTTAACTGCGCCATTTTTACTTGTAATGTTGATTCTGAACTCTTTGCTCTACGTTCAAAGATCTGAAGAATTAGAGCTTCCCTATCCAGAATGTTCATTTTAAGAGTAGAGGCTAAATTATAATTTTGAGTTGGTTTGAGAATTTCATCAAAGATTATTACATCAGGTTTTACTGTACTCAACATTTCCTTGAGTTCCTCTACCTTTCCTTCTCCAAGACCATACTTTGACTTGTTTAGAAATCTATGTTGTATGACCTTGCGAACCTCATATCCTGCAGCATCACAAAGACCTAGTGCTTCTTTTAGTGAATCTTCTCTATCATATGTTATGAGAATTGCAGAATCTTTCAATATTATATTAGCAGTCCTTCACTATCTTATTGCTTTCGAAGCGTCTTTTCTATAGTGACATCAAGTACAATTTCTGCTATATCACTTGCATACTCTGATATTCTTCGAATGTTTTCACTCATTCTTCTTACTCTGTAGATCTCTTCAGCATCTTTCAATGTTTTCATACCATCTTGTACCTTCTTTTCATATTTTGAAATTTCAGCTGTTTTTTGAATAGTTCGTTCTGCATGATTGGATTCCTTTTTGAATAATGATAAGCAAGCATCATCCAATACAGCTAAGGTAAAAGCATTCATTTCATGTATGGGTTCAAGTACGGATTTCTTGATTGGTTTTTTGTATTCAAGTAAATCTCTTGCTATTTCTGTTGCGTGATCTCCTACACGTTCTATGTTTTTTACTATTAATCTATATCCTAAGCAATGATATGGACTCTCTATTCCCATCTCATTTAACATGTGTTCATTTTGTATGGCTATCTTGAGTTGCCTCATTATATAGAAACTAAATCTATCTACTTCATCATCGCTGTTTATGACTTCTTGTGCTAGTTCAAAATTTGCCTCTTCTTGTGCTAGTAGAGCGTCGTTTTGCATTGATTTTGCTATTATCAACATTCTTTTTAATGCCCCATCAACTGAAAGTTCGAATAAATTAATGAGTACTTGAATAGTAATGCCCTCAGTGGAATCAGCGGTAATCTCAGTTCCCATCAAAATACCCTTTACTGCATCTTTGATGGAATTTCTCTGAGATGGCTTTAATCTTCCCATCTTTGATTTTACATTTATGATAGTAAATCCCAGAAGATAAAGTGAGATCAGTTTTCTAACTATTGTAGAATCCGCATCCTCTGGTTTGATCTCAATTGATGCTTCTTCTGTACCTGCAGGTTTGTTATGATGTTTCAATGGTACAATTTGTAAATTGGAAACTCCTTGTCTTACTACAGCAACCTGATCTCCTTGCTTGAGACCCATGTCCATTATCCACTGTTTTGGTAGTGAAACAATGTATGAGGACTTGCCTGTAAACTGTATTTTTCTCATTTCTTCATTTGTACCCATATCGCATGTATAGTGATTATTCTATATAGTTGTTAGGATTTCTATATAGGTAACTTTTAAGTTGCAAAAATAATTAACATGGCTAAATGACATGAATCGTATGGATTCAGTCCTTAAAATCAAGTACACCTTGGATGCACTTTTTGGTCAAGGGGTATCAAAATATCTTCCAAAGGATGTGTCGATAGAATATTCAAAGAATACGGGAAGAATAAAGCACGTACATCAAAATGATAACCTACTTTGTACACTAAGAACAGACGGTGGTCTTGCTATTACTCCATTTTTTGCTCAGATACTTATGAAGAGTAAAAAGTTCAAAGAAAACTGCCTTGAAATTGATGATGACTCAAAGGCCTTTGTTCAAGAAGGCAGCTCTGTCTTTTGTAAGCATGTAACCTGGTGTGGAAAGAACATAATGATAGGTGGAGATGTGGCGGTACTTCATAATGACAAAGTAATCGCAGTTGGTAAGGCTGTATTATCTACAAGAATGATACTGTCGTTTAAAAAAGGAGTGGCAATAAAGATCAGAGATAGTTTAAAAAGTACAAACAGTGGAGTATGAATATACCATGATGCGTGGCGGAAACCGCGAGATGCGGAGAATGTTGGACAAAATGGGTCTTGAAATGAAAGACATACAGAATGTACAAGAGGTCATAATTAAGACAGATACAAAAGAAATCATAATTACAAAACCGTCCGTTACCGAAATGAAGGCAAAAGATAATTCAATTTTCCAAATAATTGCCGAAAGCTATGAGGAAAGAGAACTTGAAGTACCTATCTTTAGTCAAGAAGATATATTGCTTGTAGCACAACAGGCTAATGTATCTCCAGAAGAGGCAACAAATGCCTTAACTGAAGCAAAAGGGGATCTTGCAAGAGCAATACTACTATTAACAACTAAATGAAATTCATTGATCAAAAACAACACACAAACAATCCTTAAATTTTCTAGTACGTATTCTTAATCATACTCTACCAACCACAAAATAACATAGCAGTGGCAACGGTATCAGGAAAATCATATTTTAAATTTGTAAATGTCTTGAAATATCTTAAACTAAATTATGATTCTGTATTACCTGAAGAAATAACATGTTCAGACAGAAGACTAATTCTTACTACTCTGCCTGAATCATTACAAATTCCAACTAATTTGGTTCTTTTGGATGATGAATTCAATCATCATCCAACTATCGTAAAAGCAAAAATAGTCAAAAAATTACAATCTGGACTTAATAAGAGTTCACTAGTAATCGGAATTGATCCAGGTAGTAGAATTGGGCTATCAATTTTTTACTATGAAAAAGAAATCGAGAGTTCATTTTATACGTCTGTTGATGATCTGGTATTACACATTGTCAAAATTTTGGTAGGAATTAGCGCTCAAAGAAAAGTTGTCAAAATAGGAAATGGTACCATGCGAATTGCCAGGCATATTGTAAATTCACTTAATCTTCAATTCTGTTCACACTTTGAACTAGAATTTGTAGATGAGCGAAAAACATCATTGAAGATAAGAAATTACAACAAGCGGGGAGAGCGTGATAAGATATATGCTAGATATATCACACAAAGAGAAGGTTATAGGCATCTTATTCTTCCTCTTTCAAGAATGGGCTAAAAATAGCGAAATTCGTAAAAAACTTACCGATGTTTCATTTAAGGATGATCTTTAGTTCAAGATGTAAAAAAACGATAGATATTTATAGTGTTTTTCATTTTTTTCTTGAAAACTATCTAGCTCCAAATAAGCCTAAAAGTAATTATTTCATAAAAGATATCTTAAAATTATAAAAATTTTTGATCCATGCTTAAATAATTACTATTACTATAATATGTCGAAACATATGACATGCAAAGGAATATGCACAAGATACAAAGCACAAAAGCCGGTAGGAACTGGTCGTTACGCATCAGGACAAAAAAGATGCCAAATTTGTGAAATTTTCATAAAATGGGAAGGTCTTTGGTGTCCTTGCTGTGGATATAGACTAAGAACTAAACCACGAAATCTAAAATACAAAGCAAAATTACGAGCTAGAGTCGAGGCTGATCAACTTGAAGCTGTTGCAGTAAAAGCTGCAGAAGTACAGGAGATAGAGCTAGAGCCAATAGTAGTAAAGCCAGCAAAAAAGGCTAAGACTGCAAAGGCTAAGACTGTAAAGGCTAAGACTGTAAAGGCTAAGACTGTAAAGGCTAAGACTGCAAAAGTTGCTGTAGAGAAAATAGAGCTAGAGCCAATGCTAGTAAAGCCAGCAAAAAATGCTAAGACTGCAAAAGTTACAAAGAAAGTATCTTTAGCGCCGGTAGCAATATAGACGTAGTAAGCTGAAGTAAACTGTTGATCTCACAAGTCGGCTATACAAAAAAAACCGTCAAAGTGAATCATCGAGACTTTTTTGTACAGATTCTTCCATATGACAATGGAAGTTTTATTTCTATTTCTGAAGGAAAGGAAAGGATTGGTACTCTAGTTGTTTCTATTAGTTCAGGTGGAAGAATAAGTACAGCTGCTGTTATACCATCAAAATCTGAAACAATTTTTCTTAAGATGGTATCAGAGCGAGTAGCTTCGACAATAAACGGGATCTGTATTTTTTCATTAAATATTGAAAAAGATTTAGATCTTGATAGTATGAAAGTTCTAATGAACGAATTAATGGAGATTATAAAGCAATGACTTCTGATATGCGAGGCTATCTGGACATCCTTTCTAAAAAGGGTGAGTTGGGTATAATAAAAAAGAAAGTTTCGACAAAATTTGAGATTGCAGCAATAACTGCCAAGATGGATGGTTCAAAAGCAATATTGTTTGAAAATGTCAAGGATAGTAAATTCCGTATAGTTTCAAATTTAGTTGGAACACGAAAGAGATTTGCTTATGCAGTTGGCTCTACAGAAGACAAGATACACCAAAAAGTAATTTCTGCTATAAAACATACATCAAAACCAAAAATAAGCAAAAAGGCCAAATTCATGGAAAATCAATCAAAGGATCTTTTTACCTTGCCAATAGTAACTCATTTTGAAAAAGAACCTGGACCTTTCATTACTTCATCAATTGTTTATACTAAAAATCAGGAAATGGGTACACAAAATTCATCATTTAATAGATTATTACGAATCGATGACAAACATTTCTCCATTAGAATGGTAGAAGGAAGACACCTTCATAGAACATTTGTCTATGCAAAAGAACACGGTGAGGATCTTAAAGTTGCTATATCAATAGGTGTTCATCCAGCTGTTTCTATTGCAGGAGCATATCAAGCTGACTGGGGAAAAGATGAGCTTGATATTGCAAATGAGTTGTTGAACAAAAAACTTGCACTTTCAATATTGCCTTATTCTGGAATGCACGTACCATCAGAATCAGAAATAATTATAGAAGGAAAAATTCTCAAGGACAAGACCCACAAAGAATGGATGGTAGAAATGCTTCGTACATATGATTTCAAAAGAGCCCAACCAGTTTTAGAGCTTGACAGAATATACTATAGGAATAATCCAATCTTTCATGATGTGTTAGCTGGCTTTGCCGAACATCAATTACTAATGGGAATGCCTATTGAAGCCAAGATAAATAAGGAACTAAAGCAAGTCTTACCACAAACTAAGAATGTTGTACTAACTGAGGGTGGTTGTAAATGGTTACATGCCGTAGTTCAAATTTCAAAAAAACATGATTCAGATCCAAAAAAGGCTATTGCCGCAGCATTTTCTGCTCATAGATCCCTCAAGAATGTGGTAGTAGTAGACGATGACATTGATCCATCTGATCCGGTTGCTGTTGAATATGCAATGGCTACTAGATTCCAAGCAGACAAGAATCTAGTAATAGTACCAAAAGTGAGAGGCTCTAGTCTAGATCCTTCAAGTGATCAGAAAAAACTTCTTACCACTAAGATGGGGATTGACGCCACCAAATCCTTTTCAAAACGAGCGGAGGGATTTGAAATTGCAAAAATTCCTGGTGTAAATAATATCTCATTAAGAAATTACTTGAAATAAAAATACGTGTTAAAACTAGAGTGCAGAATCAATCATCAATGCAATAAACAGTATTGCAAGATATGGACTTGAAAACTTGAACAATGTCCACGATGCTCTTTCAGATGGTTTAACAAGTAGCCATATACTTAGTGCAACCATTATTGCACCAGAAACAATTGCTGTGTAAAGATATACATCATGAAATAGATGCTTTCCGGAAGTACCCGTCATGAAAAAGGGGAGCACACTAAAGAGAACCATCATGAGAGTTGTTCCAGCAATAACCCTAACTGATGTCTTTTCAGACTCTACAGCAGTTAACATGGGAACATTGACTTTGTTGTAATCTTCCTTGAAGTGAAGTGTAAGACTCCAAATGTGCATAGGAATCCAAACAAAAACTAATCCTGCCATTACTAATCCTAAATCCCATAGACCTGTACTTGTAACTGCTACGTATCCAATCATTGCAGGTGCTCCTCCTGAAAAACCTCCTAGAACAATGTTTGTTCTACTTGTTCTTTTGAGCAACTTACTGTAAATCAGAATGTTATCAACAAGTCCAAAGGCCATGAAGATACCTGCCCACATGTTTATGGCAAATGAACTGACTAGTGAAATTCCTGCAAGAATTAATCCAAAATATAGTGCCTTTTCAGCAGGAAAAATTCTCCTACTTGGAATGGGTCTGTCTTTTGTGCGTTCCATTATTACGTCGATGTCTCTATCATTATAGTTTGTCAGTGTATTTGCGGCAGCAGAGCCAGCTATTACGCTACCTACGAGAAGACTCCAAGTTAGTG
The DNA here is from genome assembly GCA_031296345.1 of Nitrosotalea sp. Taxonomy (GTDB): domain Archaea; phylum Thermoproteota; class Nitrososphaeria; order Nitrososphaerales; family Nitrosopumilaceae; genus Nitrosotalea. The sequence goes on from JARLFW010000103.1 coordinate 9,957, forward strand.
GTGATATCGGAATATGATACAGATTGGA